>JBJEWX010000029.1:0-3619 GCA_051885275.1 Succinivibrio sp.
CAGGTCCTGACTGTGTTTACTGTGAGCAGCAGTAGGATGATCTGCAGACACTGTCCAGGATTTTGTCAGCATCCTAGTGTGAACTACAAATTGTGGAAACACGTTTTTCAGTTCACACCCCATACAGACTTTTTGCCGCTTTGCTCAGATCTTAAAGACCGAGACCATCTTCATAAGCTCAGATACATCTTCATTTGAGCTGTGCAGATCATTGTTAATTGAGCTGATAGCTTCATTTAATTTCTTTGTACCATCAGTTATACTCTGCATATTTGATGAGATTTCAGCAGTTGCGGTGGTCTGCTGCTCGGCTGCGGTTGCAATCTGAGTAATCTGTGATGAAACACCTTCTACTCTCTGTGTAAGCTCACCTAAAATTGAAACAATCTTTGAGCTCTCCTCTGACAGAGCATCCATGACATTTACAGATTCATGCATAGCCTCATCAGCATTTCTTGCCTCTGTCTGAATCTTAGTTACCATTTTGGTTATTTCTGAAGTGGATGCGGTAGTTCTTGAGGCTAAAGCTCTTACCTCGTCTGCAACTACAGCAAAGCCCTTACCGGCATCTCCAGCACGGGCTGCCTCTATGGCTGCATTTAGAGCAAGTAAATTTGTCTGACTGGCTATATCATCAATCGTCTGGACTATTGAGCCAATCTTTTCTGCCTGATCTGCCAATGCCTGCACTAACTGTGCATCTTGTCTTGATTTTTCAACCTGAGCCTCTATTTTTGAAATCATCTGGCTTACTCTGCTAACTCCGTCCTGGGTGGAGGCTTCGGACTCCTCAGCGGTAAGGGAGGCTCCCTCACAGTTTTTGGCAATATCTGAGGTAGTGGATACCATCTCATCTGATGCGGTAGCAACAGTTATAGTCCTGTTTTGAGTTTGCTCTGCAATCCTGCTGATACTATCCGAGGCTTCTGAGAGTTCATCTATTACTTTCCCAAGATTTGACGATACACAAATAACATTACTTATATTCTTATGCCACTGCTCTTTCATTAAAGCCAAAGATTCAAGAAGAGCTTTAAACTCATCGTCTTTTCTAAGCTTAATCTCAAAACTCAAATCCCCTTCTGCAAGCTTTCCTGCCAAAGATGCAATTGAGAAAATCTCAGTTCGGATATTCTTTGACAGGGCAAGCGTAATTAACACAGCAAGAATTATCTCAATTACAGCAAAGGAAATAATAGTGATGATCGTTGAACTGCTTGCAATCCCCTTCATTGCTTCAGTTGCAGCATCAAGCTTGTATCCGTTAACATAGGTTACATGCTTTGAAATTACAGCAAAATCATGAGACAGGGAATTGGCAATAATGCTGTCAACTTTGGTAAAGTCTCTACTTGCTCTTGCCTCGTTTATTGCATCTGTAAAGGTGCTGAAAAAAACACTGATAAAGTCTTTTGCACATAATTTGACCTCTCCCATTTCTTTTGGGAAGCGTCCCGTCTGCAAAGCATCGGTATAAACTTTAAGATCTTCGGCATACCTGTTTGCCTTTACTTTATCAATCTCAAAGGCAGGATCTCTTCTTGCATTCTCAACTGTTTGCTTGGTAAAGTCATAAAAAACTGTAGCTGCATCTACTGCTTTTTTTGTCCTGATATACCTGGCTGACAGCTCCTGCAGCTTTGTACTTGCATCACTCTCAGCTGTTTTTAAAGTGTGAATTGACAGGCCAACTAGGGCAACAGTAAGGAGGATTACTGAACAGAAACCTAAGAATAGCCTCATTCTTATAGACAGATCACATATAGCTTTCATAATAATCACCTTTATATAATAGTTTTTGTTTTTATAATGGTGGGACTCAAAGCTATTATATAAACATAAAAAGTGAATATTGTTATATGATCAATTAGTTACCCCGTTTCCCTATTTTGGTAAGATCATAAATACCAACCTTTAATTTTATAAATACGACTTCAGTTATATGTACCAAAGATTTTTACCAAATTGTGCCGAATGATGTGGTGACAAGTAAAACCACTGGCTTCAGCCATGGAGAGCTGTCAATCAAACATCAAATTATAAAAATGGAGTTTTAGGCATTAGCCAAAAAGAAGGGAATACTCAAAATAATCATGGAACAATCATGCAGATATGGTGCAAATCACAAAAAAATGCTGTTTTGATTGTTTACAAATCTGCTTTGCGACTGTATAATTTGCCTGTTTTTTACCGTCAGAGGCCTAATGTCTCTGACATTGGAAATTAATAAGTGAGGTGGTTTTCCACATGCCAGTCATTAAAGTACGTGAGAACGAGCCATTTGACGTTGCCTTAAGACGTTTCAAGCGCTCTTGCGAAAAAGCCGGTATCTTAGCCGATGTAAGAGCTCGTGAATTCTATGAGAAGCCAACAACTGTACGTAAGCGTGCAAAGGCTTCTGCAATTAAGCGTCACGCCAAAAAGTTGGCCCGCGAAAATGCGCGCCATACAAGACTCTACTAATCACGCATCTTAGTCTTAACGACATATATGGCTGAATTAGTCTAGATGCTTGTATGCACTAGAAAAATCTTTCACTAGATTTATGAATACGAGGGTTGGGTTATACCAGCCCTTATTTATTTGAACTGCTCTATTAAGTTTATCTAACACTACTGAGCATTGGCGATTGACGAGCTCTCCTCCCAGAAAGTAACCGCTCTTCCAATCCAGTTAATGCTTACTGAGGAATCTGGATCAATACCCACTCCAAAACCATGTTCAAGTCTTGGCATCTCAATATAGTCTGCTCTGATCTTGAGATTTTTAAGATTTGCAACAGAGGACTTTAATACAGTCTTGTTTACGATTGTATCCTTTTCACCCACCACCACATAAGTTGGAGGATCATCCTGATTACCGTAGAAACTAATAGGATAGGTTAAAATATCAGCTGCAGGTCTTCCTTTAAGTCTGCCGCAGGAGTTTTTCTTTTCAGAGTTATGTACAACATTGATAACTACCTGAGCACCAACAGAGGCCCCCCATAAGGAAAAGTTCTCCTTTGACACCTTAAGCTCACTGGCTCTGTCTAAAATCATGTTTATGGCATTTACAAGATCTTCAGATCCTTTTAGAACATTATTCTGCCTGTATGAGAGCACAAATACGTTATAGCCTTTTTTGGCTATTCTTATGCCTACTGGAAAACCCTCATGGATTAATGATCTGTACTTATAGCCACCGGGTACCACAATGGCAAAGGGCGCATCCTGCTCTCCTCTTATATAAAAGAGCCCTACATCAGCTAAAGCAGCATTTTTTGCAATCTGTGCCTTTGAATATACCGGATAGAATATGGTATTGCCCTCACTGGCACTTAAGGCAAAGTATTCAAGCGATTCAAGTGTATGAGTGACAGTCACATTTCTGTGATAAGGCATGATATTCTGCAGCTCATCTAAATGGACATCATGGTGCTCCTTTAGGGTATCCGGCATCATCAGCTTTGCAAAACCGTTGAACCAGCTGAAATTGAGTACATCATAAACTGTATCTTTAGCATTAAAGAAACTGTATTTGTAGTCAGACAGATAATCAGCTCCGTGTCTGTATTTTACGGCAGCCTCATCATCAAGAAGCATGTTGTAATAGTTGTTTTGTGCGCAGGCTGTTGACA
>JBJEWX010000030.1:0-17997 GCA_051885275.1 Succinivibrio sp.
ACACCTTCTTGTGAAAGTCTATCCTTATTTGCCTGAATCTGCGCTAGAGTATCTGTAGCTACCTTATTTGCAAGTTCATAAGGATTGTTTTCCTGAGCATTTACAGACATAGAGACTGCAGAGATAGTTAACAAAACTGCAGCTACAACAAAGGAAATAAATTTATTCATGCTAAACTCTCCGATGAGCTAATCTTCTTTTTCATCCTGTTTTTTATCAGAACCTGAATTGAATACAAACTTAGAGATTAAATCCTCAAGCACTAATGCGGATCCTGTATCGTTTATATAGTCTCCCTGCTTAAGATAAGTACTGCCCATATCCTCGTCATAGAATCCAGGAACAATGCTGATGTACTGTTCACCAATTATGCCTGCTGTCTGAATAGATGCTTTTGATTCACTTGAGAGTTTGTCGAACTGACGCTCTATATCCAGCGCAACAGTAGGAGTCAAAGATTCACCGTCTAAGAAAATTTCTCCTACCCTTCCTATTAGAACACCACCAATTCTAATTGGTGCTCTTACTCTCAATGAGCCGACATTTTCAAATTTTGCATACACACGGTAGGTCTGATGCCCTTCAGTGTTCAGAACTAAACCTGCAACCTGAAGAGCAAGTATCACTGAAGCGATGATACCTAATAGCATAAATAATCCGACCATTATCTCTATCTTTAAATACTTCATATTCTTTTTTTCCTGTTAGAACATTAGAGCAGTCAAAATAAAATCTAAACCTAATACAGCCAGTGATGACTGTACAACAGTCGCAGTTGTGGCTCTACTGATACCCTCAGATGTTGGTCTGCAGTCATATCCATTAAACAAAGCAATCCAGGTGCAGACAAAACCAAAACAGACAGATTTAATCACCATTGGTACTAAATCCTCAAAAGCATCTACACTTGACTGCATTCCAGACCAGAAGATTCCATCATCAAGACCAAGCCAATCAACCCCAACAAGTTTTCCACCATAGATACCGACCAGACAGAACATTACTGACAGTATCGGCATGCTGATTAAACCTGCCCAAAACCTTGGAGCTATTACTCTTTTTAAAGGATCTACAGCCATCATTTCCATAGCTGACAGCTGTTCTGAAGCTTTTAACTGACCAATCTCAGCTGTAAGTGCAGAGCCAGCTCTTCCTGCATACAGCAGGGCTGTAACAACAGGACCTAGCTCTCTTATAATAGAAAGAGAAACCAGTGAACCTAAGGATCCTGTAGCCATAAAGTCCTTAAGTATATTAAATCCCTGCAGTCCTAATACCATTCCTATAAAGAGTCCAGATACAATAATGATAATTATTGATTGAACTCCTATAAAATAAATCTGACCGATTAACTGAGAAAAATTTTTTCTAAAATCTGGTAAAGAAAAAACAGCATGAACAAAAATAATGGTCGAACGGCCAAGAGATGATATTTTTTTTAAGGCATACCTTCCAAGAGAACCTAATACATTTATCATCACAATTCCTCAATATAATTACCTGAACCTTTTAGCTTAAAGGCATATGGACCGTCAAAATCTCCCTGTATAAACTGTATTACCCTAGGATCTTTGTTGTTGATGATTTCCTCTGGAGTTCCATGACCTAAAACTGTACCCTCTGAGAGGATATAAACGTAATGTGCTATATCAAGAATTTCCTTAACATCATGCGTCACAACAATTGATGTCTTTCCAAGTGATCTGTTGATATCTGCAATTAGTTTTACCAGAACACCTTTAGTAATAGGATCCTGTCCAACAAAAGGCTCATCATACATAATAAGCTCTGGATCAAGAGCAATTGATCTTGCTAGGGCAGCTCGCCTTGACATACCTCCTGAAAGCTCTGAAGGAAACAGATAAGCCGCAGGTCTCATCCCCACAGCTTCAAGATTCATCATTACCACATCATGTACTAGTTCTTCTGGAAGTTTTGTATGTTCTCTTATTGGAAAGGCAACATTATCATAAACATTCATATCAGAGAAAAGAGCTCCACTCTGAAATAGCATGCTCATGGACTGTCTTAATTTATACAGCTGCTTTCTCTTTAAGGAATGAACATTAATTCCATTAAATTCTATAGTACCTTCTGACGGAGTTAACTGAGCTCCTATCAGACGCAAAATTGTGGTTTTTCCTGTTCCTGAGGGACCAAGAATAGCTGTAATTTTTCCTCTTGGAATATTTAGAGTCAGATTTTTATAAATATGTTTGTTCAAATAAGAAAAGGAAAGATTTCTTACTTTTATTAAAAACTCATCACTCATCAGCTAAATCCAAATAATACAAGTTATAATGTTGTATTCTATCAAATTGATTATATTTATGCCCATCGTTAGCTTCATCATATTGACAGAAAACAGAGCTTTACAGAAAACATAATCTATATGAGTGATCTTATTTTTTCTTCTTATTTAGCAGAGTTCTGTGTCTTATCTTTACGCTAGTGCCCCTCTTGATAAAACGCTCTGCCAGGCTTTGCGCAATATAAACCGAACGATGGAATCCACCAGTACAGCCAATCGCTACAGTAAGGTAGCTTCTGTCGCTCTGCTCAATGGGTTTTAGAATGCCATTTAATAATGAGTCAATTTTATCAATATAGGCTTCAACCTCAGGATATTTGGCAAAATAATCCTTTATTGGCTGATCAAGACCACAGTACTGCCTGATACTCTTTTCCCAGTAAGGATTAGGAAGAAAACGTGCATCAAACACAAAGTCTGCATCTTTGGCCACACCATCCTTATAGCCAAAAGATTCAAAAATAATGACAACCTTTTTGTATGGTTTTCCCTGTATTGTAGTTACAACCTGCTGACAGAGTTCATGAATGGAAAGATTTGTTGAGTCAATTCTAAGATCTGCAACTGAAGATATAATCTTTAGGATCTCAGATTCTTTCTCGATTGCTTCATTTAAGGTTAGATTGTGTACAGATAGGGGATGTAGCCTTCTTGTTTCAGAATATCTTTTTATTAGCACCTGATCATCTGCATCAATAAAAATCACAGTACTGTTTATATCAGAATCATGTGTTGCTTTAGTGTATATCTCTCTTAATTCGGTGTAGTCTTCACTCAATGGTATATTTCTAACATCGATAGATACCGCAATCTTAGGATAATTGGTTTTTGCCAGCTTTATAAGATCCTTTAAAAAGAAAATAGGCAGGTTATCAATACAGTAATATCCCAAATCCTCAAGTGCATGAAGAGCAACAGTTTTTCCAGAACCAGATCTTCCGGATATAACAACAAGATCTACTTTATTTGACATTTTTTTTCCTAGACTTTTTATTATTCTGTTTCAGATGACTCTACTATACCATCCTTAGCTTGTTCTAATAATACATCAATCTGGTTAAGTATGATTTCTAGTTTATGTTGCTCATTCTTGGCTAGTCTTAAAGAATTAAGTAAATCAGTATTCGATAAGACAATTGTCAGATTTCTAAGAAGTGTCTCTACCCCTTCTTTATCTTCCTTTGGAGAAATAAACAAGCTTAGTGCTATATCTACTAGCTGCTCATCAGCATCAATTGAGTTAAAGGTTATTGGTTTATCCAATATGCTTAGTATGGCAAACGTTGGCGTATCACTGTCAATCACTGCATGGGGAATTGCTACCCCCTGATAAAAGACAGTTGTACCAAGATTTTCTCGCTGATTTAACAGTGTAATAATGTCTTTTTGGCTTTTTTTCATAATAAAAGCTGCACATCGAGCTATTTCTTCAAAAAGACGTTTTTTACTGAAACAGAATAAAGGAGATAGTATCTGTGTTTCTGGCAGCATTATTTCCTACCGCTATTAAAATTAAAGCCCTGCACACAGGCAGGGCATCCTTGTTAAAAGAAAACTTTTATGATTTCAGCTTTTCTTTATACTTAACCAACTGACCGTCAACCTTATCAATTAAACCATCAATTGCTGGATACATACTTTCAGCTTCATGCTCTGCATGAAGATTTCCACCTGCAACAGCCAAATCTGCTTTTGCTATATGACTCAGTTTCTCTACAGTAAGAGTTACATTGATAGAGGTAATAATATCACCTTTACGCTCAAGACGCTTAAACTTGTCATTGACGTATTCTTTTAAAGAGTCAGTTAATTTTACGCCTACGCCATGAATGTTAATTTGCATATTTACTTCCTTAACCTGATCTTATTGCCAGGTAAACTGTTAAGCGAGTATTAAATTTGTAACTACACTTTAATAATAGGTTGTTATTTTTATTAATTAAAGGAAATATCTAAATTTTTTTTCAATCGTCTAACAATTCGTGAGGTAATTCAATTTTTGATTTAAACTAGCTGTTTTCTTTGGGAAGATGATGCTATGCCAAGAGCTTCTCTGTACTTTGCAATAGTTCTTCTTGCTACGTTCATACCTTTTTCATTAAGCATTTCCGCAATTTTGCTATCAGAATATGGCTTTCTTGGTGACTCTGACGAGATTATTTCTTTGATGAGTGCTTTAATCGCAGTTGAAGAGGCTGCACCTCCATCTTCAGTTCCCACACTTGAAGAGAAGAAGTATTTTAATTCAAAGGTTCCCTTTGGGGTATGAATGTACTTCTCTGTGGTAATTCTGGATATTGTTGATTCATGCATCTCAATTTCTGTTGCTACATCGTTTAGGATCATAGGGTGCATTGCAGACTCCCCCTCCTCCATAAATTCTGTCTGATGAGCAACTATGCACCTTGCAACTTTAAGAAGAGTATCATTCCTTTTTTCTAAACTCTGAATAAACCAGTTTGCCTCCTGAAGATTATTCTTAAAGAATGTCTTTTCTTCTTTGGTTTTAGCTCTATTTGCAAGCTTTGCATAGGTTTCATTAATTCTTACATTCAGGTTTGAAGCAGGATTTAATTCAGCTGAGTAATTACCTTTAGAATCTTTTACTACTATTACATCTGGAATAATAAAATCAGCTTTCTTTGAGATAGTAAAATTTCCTGGACGAGGATTTAAAGAGGTTATTAAGGCATAGATCTCCTTTAACACATCGTCCTTTACAGATAACCTCTGACACATTGTTCTAAAATCTCTGTTTGACAGAAGATCGAGGTGGTTTGTTACAAGCTTGATTGCTAAATCTCTATACTGAACTTCATCAGGCATATCATTTAGCTGAATAAGAAGGCATTCTTGAACACTTCTTGATCCTACTCCTAATGGGTCATAGTGCTGTATCAGCTTTAAAATTGCAGATACATCCTCAAGTGTTACCTCAGGATCAAATCTTTTTACACATTCCAGAATATCTTCAAGAGGTTCACTCAAATATCCAGAATCAGAAATAGCATCAATAATTGTCTCTGCAATCTGCTTGTCAATTCCTTCTAAAGGAGACAATTCAAGTTGCCAAATAAGATGATCTTTTAGGGTCTCTGTCGTTTCTCCTTCGTAAACATCATCATTATCAATAGCCAGCGCTTTACCCTGCCTCTGACCTGCTGAGTACTGCTCGTCAAGTATAGGCTTTTCTTCAAAGCTTTCTTCTGAATTATCTTTTTGTTCTGTAGATCCGTTTTCAAGAATAGATACACGGCTCTGTTCTCCGTCTATCTGTGTCGTATTAACTGAGGCATCATTTGAAAAAGGATCATAGTCGTCCTGATCTCTATTCTCATTTTCTGCCATTTCTTCAAGAGATTCCTCAATTGATGAAATAGATGAGTCATCAATTTCTAGCATTGGGTTAGATTCTACGGTCTGACGTATCTGCTGCTGAAGCTCAATTGTTGACAGTTGCAGCAATCTGATTGCCTGCTGCATCTGGGGAGTTAATATCTGAGATTGAGTCTGTGTTGTTCTTATCTGCAGAGTATTACGAAGACCTGCCATAATCTAAACTCCTCTATAAAGAAAAGTCCTTACCAAGGTATACATCCTTTACCTTTTCATTGCTAAGAACTTCTTCAGCGCTTCCTTTTGCAATAATCTTTCCAGCATTTACAATGTATGATTTCTCACATACATCCAGCGTTTCTCTAACATTATGGTCGGTTATAAGAATACCTATTCCTCTATCTCTTAAATGAATAATAATCTCTTTAATTTCTCCTACAGATATTGGATCAACACCGGCAAAAGGTTCATCTAAGAGAATAAATTTTGGATTGGCAGCCAAAGCTCTTGCAATCTCTACCCTTCGTCTCTCTCCTCCAGATAGAGACATACCTATATTGTCTCTCAAACGTGTAATGCTGAACTCTTCTAGAAGCTTATCAACGCGCTCAGCTTTCTCGTTTTTAGTAAGGTTTGGAACCAGCTCTACAACGCCCATTAAATTATCGTAGACTGAAAGTTTTCTAAAGATTGAGTTTTCCTGTGGCAGATAGCCTAAACCTGCTCTTGCCCTGTCATGCATTGGTAATGAGGTTATATCTTTATCATCAAGAATAACCTGACCATCTTCTGAAGAAATAATTCCCACTATCATATAGAAAGATGTTGTTTTACCTGCTCCATTTGGACCAAGCAGACCTACAATTGAACCGCTTTTAACACTAATACTTACATCTGAAACAACTGTTCTTTTTTTGTATGTTTTCTTTAGGTGTAATGCTTTTAATTCGCTCATTTATATCTTTCTTCTACTGAGATTGTTTATCAGACTTTAATTCCTGAGGGATAAAGGTACTCTGAACTCTTCCCCCCTGACTGTTCTCATTGCTTGCCTTTAGCTGCTTTGTAAGAGTGTTATACTCGATTCTCTCTCCATCCACGTGAGAGTTTTCCTGCCAGATAGTAGCTCTTCCAATCAGAATCAGAAGATTTTTTTCAGGAAGATATTGAATTATGGATGATTGGGAGTGAATAATCTTTCCATTATCCTGAAGCTGCTTAAATGTTGCTGGTTTTCCATATGCTTTTACTTCTTTTAAGTTACCATCTATATTTCTTGTTAACTCAGCTTTGTCAGCATGCACCTCAATGCTTCCCTGAGTTGCAACCACATTTCCAATAAAAATGGCTTTGTTACTGTCAAAATCAGCTATCTGCTCAACAGAAACTACTTGCAAAGGCTGATCAGCATCATCCTTTAATGCATATGAGGATAAAGAGAATAAAGATGACAGTAATAATACTGTTGTCTTAATTCTACTTGCTCTTAGGATAATATGTGGCATTTGGTTTTCCTTTATACTTGAGCACATTCTTATTTAAATCCAGACTAAACTGTGTTCCTGTTGTTTTAAAGCCTTTTCCCCAAATTGTCACCTCATCTTTAGAGACAACAACATTATCTTTAAAAGTGTAGAACAGATACTCAGCATTAGCCTTTTCAACTATTGAACTGTCAAAACCAGGGTAGACAACAACATTTTTTGAAATAGTTGCACTATTATCTGTGTACATATTTCCTGCATCGCCTTTCATATGCCACAGCTCTATTTCATTGTTTTTGTAGGAATAATGGGTAATAAGAGGATTATCAAATACAAACTCAGTCTTATCCTCATAGTAGGTTGTTTTTGTTGATACAAAAGTCTTATCTATCTTTCCTTCCTCGTTATATAAAACACCTTCTGTATCAGTAGCAACAAATGTTGGATAATCTTTCAGATCACTTTTAGTTTCTACATTTAATCTTGTTGAATAAACATAAATAACTGTGGTTAATACAGCAAAAGTACCTGCTAGAATAATTGATTTTTTAGTAACGCTCATCGGCATACCCACCGTCAGCATTCATAACACCCTTAGATATTAGAATTAGGTCGCACAATTCTCTTAAAGCCCCTTTGCCACCATCATTTAAGGTAATGTAATCTGCGTACTTTTTTACAAAAGGGTGTGCGTCATGCGGACAAACTACAACTCCAGCAATTCTAAACATCGGCATGTCATTTAAATCATCACCAAAGCATACAGTTTCGCTTAGGTCTATTTGAAGTCTTTCACATAGACTGTTTAGAGCTTTACTCTTGTCTCTCTCCCCTTGAATAATATTTTTAACTTTCAGATCTTTCATTCTTCTTTCGGTCAGGGGAGCTTTTCTTCCTGTGATTACTGCAGTCTCAATACCTTCATTTGCTACAGCAACTACGCCAAAACCGTCTTTAACATTAAACTTCTTAAGTTCAATTTCATTGTCATCGTAGTAAATTCCGCCATCAGTTATAGAACCATCAACGTCAAACGCTAACAGCCTTATGTTTGATAGCCTTGTTAAAAAGTCTGAATCTACTTTTCCATAGCAGGTATTGATTACAGTCATACATCTTCCAGATAAACAATTTATTGTTTCAATTATAGCAACAATTGTGCCATTTGTTGATTATCAGTATTTTTATAGATGTATGTTACTGTCTAGAAATTTTTAATTGTGTGATAGAAAGGTGTGTTTTTTACAGAAATTATTATAAGAAAAATGATTTTTATCAGCTTTATCTATTTTTACTTATCAGCTTTGTTCTCTATGGAAAGATTATCATTATTCATCAGAATCTTTTCTTTAATCTTTTTTAGAGCAACATTTTCTATCTGTCTTACTCTCTCAACAGATACATTAAGCTCTTTTGACAATTCCTGAAGGGTAGCTTTCTCTTCATCTAACCATCTGCGCTTAATTATGAAACGAGATCGATCGTCAAGATCACTTAAGGCCATAGCCAGTCTTTCAAGCTCATAGGTTTTGTAATCGCGATTTTCAAATTTTTCTGCAAAATTTGAATTTTCATCCTCAAGGTAGGCTGCCGGTGATAATAATGGCAACTGGGCATTATTATCAGAACTATCTTCAGCACTCAAATCATAGCCTATATCCTGTCCGGTTAGCCTAGTTTCCATTTCAGCTACATCACCGGTTGTAACTCCTAAATCTTCAGCTACAATTTCTCTTTCCTTTTCTGTAAACCAACCTAGATGTTTTTTGTTCTGCCTTAATTTAAAAAATAGCTTTCTTTGAGCCTTGGTTGTTGCAACTTTTACAACTCTCCAGTTCTTAATTACATAATCATGAATTTCTGATTTAATCCAGTGAACGGCAAAAGCAGCTAACCTTGCTCCAGCATCAGGATCAAAATGCTTAACAGCCTTCATTAGACCAATATTTCCTTCCTGTATCAAATCAGCCAAAGGAAGACCATATCCTGAATACCCCCTAGCAATACTTACAACTAGTCTCAAGTGGGAAATAATCAGTTTTCTTGCAGCCTCAATATCACCATAGTCCCTCAACCTGATAGCAAGAGTTCTCTCGTCTTCAGGCTCAAGCATAGGTACCTGACTGATTACTTTCACGTAACTGTCTATATTACCTACCGGAGCTAGCATTCCAAGTGAATCGTTAATATTGCTGCCAGACATAATGATAACCTTTCACCATCCTGAATATTAGAAATATGGACAGTGATAATTATATTTCCTCTTTTCCAATAATTATTTGAATCTAATAATCTTAATCATCAAACAGTGCATCTACAAAACCGTCAATATCAAACTCTCTTAGGTCTTCTACCTTTTCTCCAATACCTACATATCTTACTGGTATCTTGAATCTGTCAGCTAAAGAGAATATAACACCGCCTTTTGCAGTACCATCTAGCTTAGTAAGACACAGACCTGTTACATCAACTGTTTGCCCGAATATTTTCATCTGGGAGACAGCATTTTGTCCTGTAGTTGAATCAAGTACTAACATGACCTCATTTGGAACGCTGTCATCAATTTTTTTCATTACTCTGACTATCTTTCTTAGCTCTTCCATTAGATTATCTTTGTTCTGAAGTCTTCCTGCTGTATCACAGATTAGTACATCAACTCCGTGAGCCTTAGCTGATGTCAATGCATCAAATATTACTGATGCGCTATCAGAACCAGTTGGTTGAGCTATAACTGGAGTATTTGTTCTCTCCCCCCACTCTTTTAACTGTTCTACTGCAGCTGCTCTGAAGGTATCGCCAGCTGCAAGCATAACCTTCATACCTCTATTTTTATATTTCATAGCAAGTTTTCCAATGGTAGTAGTCTTTCCAGCACCATTAACACCTACCATTAGGATTACAAAGGGGAGATCTCCGTTTTTTGCAGGTAAAAATTCCTGCTGACAAGGTTTTAAAATATCTTTTAAGATTGCTTTTAGATTGTTTTTTAAAGCACCTGCATCTTTAAGTTCTCGAAGTTTTGATTCTTTTTTAAGTCTTTCTATAACTGACAGAGTTGTCTCAACACCTAAATCAGCTGTCAATAGTGCAGTTTCAAGATCTTCATAAAGATCTTCATCAATTTTCCTTCCTACTACGAGCGCACTGACACCTAATGCCAGATTCTCTCTTGTCTTTTTTAATCTTTCAAAAAAAGATACTTTTTTAACTTTTTCTGTTTTATCTGAATTATCTTCTAAATCAGTTTTTGATTCTTGATTAGACTTCCCCTGTATAAAATTATCCTGATCGCTATTTAAAGAAGCTTCTTCTTTCAGATTTACTTTGCTTTCAAGTTCGCTTTTATCTACCTTGTCTTCTTTATTTTTTTTAGAAAAAACTGAAAAAATACCCATTATATTTACCTAATTTAATTTATTTTCTATGCATTATATTCTATTTCAAATATCATTTCATTTTGTATAATTTGCCACATAAACTGCATTTCCTAGGAGAAGAACACTGTGAGTGATAGTTATAAGAATGATGTAAAAATCTTAGGCGGAAAATTCAGAGGAAAAGTTCTGCATGTGCTTGATAATGAAGGACTTAGACCTACTCCATCTAGAGTTAGAGAAACTATCTTTTCATGGCTTTCTCAGGATATATCAAACGCAAAGGTTTTAGATTTATTTGCTGGTTCTGGTGCTCTTGGGTTTGAGGCTTTTTCTCGGGGAGCATCTGACGTAACTTTAGTCGAAGTTAATAGAGACAATTATTTGAATCTTAAAAATTGTGTTAATAATTTCAAAACTGATTCAATCAGAGTTTTAAATACCAATGCCATCTCCTTTTTAGAAGGATCTGATGAACAGTTTGATATTGTTTTTATTGACCCACCATACAAATGCTCTGAGCTGTATGAACAGTCACTGAATCTTTTAATAAATAGACAGCTTATAAAAGATAATTCTCTAATCTATGTTGAAATGAGAAACGGCTACAACTGCAGCGTACCTGGATATGAAATATTTAAAGAGGAAAATGCAGGACAGGCTAAGTATACCTTGTGGAGAAAAAGTAAACTTCTTTTTTAGATAATCTAATCTCATACCTTGTAAGGTATGAGATTAACAGTAACTATCTTCTTCTATTTCTAGCTATTTCTAAAACCTTAAGCTGTGCCATAGCATCTGCAAGACGTGATAATGCATGAGCATAATCAGTATCTCCAGTTCCATGTTTTGCTATTGATTCTTTAGCAGCTTTAATTGCTTCCTGGGCCTTAGCCTCATCAATATCATCAGCTCTTAAAGCTGTATCAGCCAGGATAGTTACACAATCAGGCTGAACCTCCAATACACCGCCGGCAAGATAAATCTGATCCTCATTATTCTGTGAGTCAATAAGAGATACCATACCAGTCTTAATAACGGTTAATAAAGGAGTATGTCCATATCTGATGCCAAGCTCACCTTCTGAACCTGTAACTCTAACTGATTTGACAGATCCAGAATACAAGCTTCCAACACCACTTATGACATCTAGATGGAATGATATAGAATCCATTCTCCACCCCTTTATTATAAGTTCTTAGCCTTTTCAACAGCTTCGTCGATAGTACCTACCATATAGAATGCCTGCTCAGGTAAATTATCATACTCTCCATTGATAATTCCCTTGAAGCCACGAATGGTTTCCTTTAATGGAACATACTTTCCTGGTGAACCTGTAAATACTTCAGCTACACTAAATGGCTGTGACAGGAATCTTTCAACCTTACGAGCTCTTGCTACAACGAGCTTATCTTCCTCAGATAACTCATCCATACCAAGAATTGCAATAATATCTTTCAGCTCTTTATATCTCTGAAGCACAGACTGAACACCACGAGCTACCTCATAGTGATCCTGACCTACAACATAAGGATCAAGCTGTCTTGAAGTTGAAGCTAATGGATCAACAGCAGGATAGATACCTAATGATGCAATCTGTCTTGAAAGAACAATGGTTGAATCTAAGTGAGCGAATGTCGTTGCAGGGCTAGGATCTGTTAAGTCATCAGCAGGAACATAAACAGCCTGAACAGATGTAATTGACCCCTTCTTAGTTGAAGCAATTCGTTCCTGAAGAACCCCCATTTCCTCAGCAAGAGTAGGCTGATATCCCACAGCTGAAGGCATTCTTCCTAGCAGAGCTGATACCTCGGTACCTGCAAGTGTGTAACGATAAATATTATCAATAAAAAGAAGAACATCCAAACCTTCATCACGGAACTTCTCAGCAACTGTAAGTCCTGTTAAGGCAACTCTTAATCTGTTCCCTGGAGGCTCATTCATCTGACCATATACCATAGATACTTTGTCAATAACCTTTGATTCCTGCATCTCATGGTAGAAGTCATTACCTTCACGGGTACGCTCACCAACACCAGTAAACACTGACAGACCTGAGTGAGCCTTAGCAATGTTATTGATAAGCTCCATCATGTTAACTGTCTTACCAACACCAGCACCACCAAACAGACCTACTTTACCGCCCTTAGCAAAAGGACAGATCAGATCCATAACCTTAATACCGGTTTCTAGAATTTCAGTAGTGGATGACTGCTCTGAATAAGTAGGAGCAGCACGGTGAATAACCCACTTTTCTTTCTCACCAATAGGTCCCTGCTCATCTACTGGCTGACCTAAAACGTTCATAATACGTCCTAGAGTCTCACGACCTACAGGAACCTTAACACCATCACCTGTATTTACAGCTTCAAGGCCTCTGCATAGACCATCTGATGAACCCATGGCAATACAACGTACTACACCGCCACCAATCTGCTGTTGTACCTCAAGTACTAGATCAGAACGATTTTTTCCGTCGCCTTTAACTTCCAGAGCATCGTATAACTCTGGAATATGACCCTCTGGGAATTCTACGTCTACAACAGCACCGATGATCTGTACAATAGTACCTTTCTCTCCGGCACGTTTTGAAGTTTCTGCCATTTAAAATTCCTCTTAAACTAAACTGCTGATGCACCTGATACGATGTCGTTTAACTCCATCGTGATACCAGCCTGTCTTGCTTTGTTGTATTCAAGTTGCAAATCACTTACCAAAGATTCTGCGTTATCTGTTGCAGCCTTCATAGCGACCATTCTTGCAGCCTGTTCTGATGCTAAATTTTCTAATACAGCCTGGTACACCATCTGCATTACATAACGATCCAGAACTACCTTTAAAATTAATTCAGGCTCTGGCTCATAGAGATAATCCCAGTGTTTCTTTTTATAACTGTTCTCATCATGAACAAGTGGTATTAGCTGTGAGACACTAGGAATCTGTACCATCGTATTTTTAAAGGCGTTACATGCCAGATAAATAGCATCAATTTCACCTTTCAAATAAGCATCGGTCATTACCTTCAATACACCAACAAGCTTTTCAGGCTTTGGATCGTCACCAAAACCTGTGTGCTGAGCCATAACTTCAATATTGCTGTGATTAAAATAGCCTAATGCCTTTGAACCGAGGAGTGCTACTTTAATACCTATACCCTGTTTGTCTAATTCACTCATTTTCTGAGTTATTTTTCTGAACAGGTTAATATTCAGGCCACCGCATAAGCCTCTATCTGTAGAAACTATTATAAAACCGACATTCTTTATCTGTCTTTCTTCCATAAAAGGATGTCGGAATTCACTGTGACTTGAAGCAATATGATTAATAATGTCATGAAGACCTTTTGAATAAGGTCTTGACTGGCTCATCTTCTCTTGAGCTCTGCGCATCTTAGAGGCGGCTACCATTTGCATAGCACTAGTTATCTTCTGTGTATTCTGCACAGAAGCAATCTTAGTACGTATTTCCTTTGCACCTGCCATAAAAGAGCTCCTAATAATTCTGAGTTGACTTAAATTCTTTTACTAACTCAGTTAGTTTCTCAACAACATCATCACTGTATTCAGGTTTTTCATCAATTCCTTTTAGCAGTGAATCATATTTAGAATGAGCAAACTCAAGTAAAGCTTTTTCAAAAGGAAGAACCTTACTGATATCAACATCTTCAAGGAATCCCCTTTCTGCAGCAAAGATTGACAGAACCTGCTCAGAAACAGTCATAGGAGAATACTGATTCTGTTTCATTAACTCAGTTACCTTCTGTCCATGATCTAGCTGTTTTCTAGTAGCTTCATCAAGATCTGATGAGAACTGAGCAAAGGCTGCAAGCTCTCTATACTGTGCTAACGCAGTTCTAATACCACCTGAAAGTTTCTTCATAATCTTTGTCTGAGCAGCACCGCCAACACGTGATACTGAAATACCAGGATCTACGGCTGGTCTAATACCTGAGTTAAACAGACTTGTTGTTAAAAAGATCTGACCGTCGGTAATTGAAATAACGTTAGTTGGAATAAATGCTGATACGTCACCTGCCTGAGTTTCGATGATTGGCAATGCAGTTAATGAACCTGTCTTACCAACAACCTTTCCTCCACTTAATTCTTTCAAATATTCCTCATTTACTCTTGAGGCTCTCTCTAAAAGTCTTGAGTGTAGGTAGAAAACATCACCAGGGAAAGCTTCACGCCCAGGAGGACGACGTAATAGAAGTGAAATCTGTCTGTATGCTACAGCATGCTTTGAAAGATCATCATAGATAATCAGTGCATCTTCACCCTGATCCATGAAATACTCGCCCATTGCACAGCCAGCATATGGAGCAATATACTGTAAAGCTGCCGTATCTGAAGCAGAAGCAACCACAACTATAGTGTTGGATAATGCGCCTTCTTCATCTAATTTTCTTACCACAGAAGCGATAGTTGATGCTTTCTGACCGATTGCCACATAAATACAGCGAACACCGTATTTAACCTGATTGATGATGGTATCAATTGCTAGAGCAGTCTTTCCGGTCTGACGGTCGCCAATAATAAGCTCACGCTGTCCTCTTCCGATAGGAACCATTGAGTCAACTGCCTTATATCCGGTCTGAATTGGCTGTGAAACACTCTTTCTTGCAATTACACCTGGAGCAATCTTTTCAACTGGATAGTAGGATTCTGTTTCAACAGGACCCTTGCCATCAATTGGCTCACCTAAAGCACTAACAACTCTTCCTAATAGGTTATTTCCTACAGGAACTTCAAGAATTCTGCCTGTACTGTGAACTTTCATTCCCTCTGACAGTTTGTCATAAGGTCCTAAAACAATTGCACCTACAGAGTCCCTTTCTAAGTTCAGAGCAAGACCATATAGATCATTTCCAAACTCTAGCATTTCGCCCTGCATAACGTTGGACAGACCATGGATACGAACAATACCATCATTAACTGAAACAATGGTTCCTTCGTCTCTAGACTCTGTCACAACTTTGAATTGCTGTATTCTCTTTTTAATCAAATCAGCAATTTCTGTTGAATTTAGTTGCATACCATTCCTCTTTCTATCTGAGGGTTGAAGATAAATTTTCTAAACTTTTCTTCACACTTGCATCAATTACCTGATCACCAATTTTTAAAACAGCTCCTCCTATTAGTGAAGGATCAATCTTCTGTTTTAAAATAACTTTGCTGCCATATTTTGATGAAAGTTTATTTTTTAGAGAATCAATTTCGCTGTCAGAAAAAACTCTTGCAGATAAAAGTTCACATTCAACAACTTTTAAATGCTTATCTTTTAATCGTACAAATTCTTCGAAGATCTCAGGAATAACTTCAAATCTATTATTTTCACCAATAATTCTGATGAAATTACTTCCTTCTTCATCTATAAGGTCTTTTAAAAGCGAAATAAGACTGTCTGCAGCTACTGCAGAATTTGGTGCTAGCTTAAGCGAATCCATAAAGAACTCATCCTTACAGGCTACTGACATAGCCTCTAGCATTGCGTTCCACTTTTCAATAGTTCCTGATTCAAGAGCTACTTTAAAAGCCGCTTCAGCGTAAGGTCTTGCAACAGTCAAATTTTCTGCCATCAAATCACCTCACTAAAGTGAATCTTCTATTTTCTTAAGCATTGCGCCATCAAGATTTTTATCGATTTTTTCACCGATTATCTTTTCAGCTCCTGCAACAGCTAAAGAAATAACTTCAGACCTCAAATCCTCTCGAGCCTTATTCTTTTCAGCTTCAATCTCACTCTTAGCCAAATCGATAATTTTTTTACGCTCAATCTGTGCTTCTTCTGAAGCCTTATCAATTATCTGAGATCTAGTCTTATTTGCTTCTTCAATAATTTTCTGAGCTTCTGCTTTAGCATTACGGAGTGTTTCCTTAGCATTCTCATTTGCCAATTCCAAACTCTTTTTTGCCTTTTCAGCAGCACTCAAGCCTTCAGAGATTTCTTTCTGTCTCTTATCAAGAGCATTCATCAGTGGAGGCCATACATATTTCATGCATAGCACAGCAAAGATAAAGAAAGCTACTGCCTGGCCTACAAATGTTGCATTAATTTCCAATCTAGTTACCTCTTAAGAAGAATGAGGTTATTAGCCTGCAACTGCGAACATTAAGTACATACCTAAACCTACGCCGATCATAGGAATAGCATCAACAAGACCCATTACAATAAAGAACTGGGTACGTAATAATGGTAATAAGTCTGGCTGTCTAGCAGAACCTTCTAGGAATTTACCACCTAAAATACCAATACCAATTGCAGCACCAATGGCAGCTAAACCCATCATTAAGCCTGCAGCGAGGTAAATCAATTCCATTTTATATCTCCTGTGTTTAACAAAAATTATTCATCTTCACTTGCCATAGACAAGTAAACGATAGTTAAAACCATAAAAATAAAAGCTTGCAATGTAACAATTAAAATATGGAACAAAGCCCAAGGCACATTTAATACCCACTGAATCCACCATAAAGGCAGTAACGCAATGAGAATAAAAATCATTTCTCCAGCGTACATATTTCCAAATAGTCGTAAACCTAGAGAAATTGGCTTTGACAGCAAGGAAACACCTTCTAACAAGAAATTAACTGGTATAAATGCCCAATGATTAAATGGGTGTAGAGTTAAACTCTTTAAGAAACCAATAATTCCAATATTTTTAAATGAGAAGAAGAATATCAACAGGAAAACGCAAACTGCCATTGATAGAGTGATGTTAACATCAGCTGATGGAACAACTCTAAAATAAGGAACTCCTAAATATTTGGCTATTTCAGGAATAAGATCAATTGGCAGCAGATCCATGAGATTCATCAGAAAAATCCACATAAACACTGTCAGTGATAGTGGAGCAATCAGCTTGCTTCTTCTTTTAAATATACTTGTAACTGTGTTTTGAACAAATTCAAAAATAATTTCTAAAAAACACTGTAACTTTGAAGGAACACCGCTGGTAGTTTTCTTAGAAGCGTATTTGAAGAGTAAAAGGAAGAAGAAACCAAGAACGACTGTTAAACCTAATGAATCAAGATTTACTGTATAAGGATTTACTATTTTACTTTCTGAAGATTCTGGAATGTTTGCATAACAGACACCCTGTCCAAGATCGGTCAATTTACACTTTTCTACTGGAACCGTCTTTAAGCACTCTTCAGAAGAAGATCCTGACAATAAACATTCTGAAAAAGAATTTTGATCGGTAGGTTTAACACTGTCTACAACAGAAAAATCTCTCAAGTCAACCTGAAGAAAATGTAAGTGATGAGAGATGTATTCTTGAGAATTATTCTCTGACATAAAACAAACCCTATATCTGTGAAGACTTTATATAAAGCCAACTTTATCAAAACAATAGAAAAATACGACTATTAAGTAATAAAGTCAAAACACAATAAAACAATTATTGAAAAAATTTACCATTAATTTTAAAAAAAGTGTAAATGGTCGGAAATAAAAATTTCTGACCTTCCTGTTAAGCCATATTCCATGG
>JBJEWX010000031.1:0-3600 GCA_051885275.1 Succinivibrio sp.
TCAATAAGTTAAACCAAATTATACACAGAGCTATGATAAACAAAAATTCATCTTCATGCAATAGAGCAATTTCTTTTGAGTCACTTTTTACACATATTGGAGTTGGTTCTCTTTTAGCCAGAGCTAAGTTTTCTAAACGCTCAGATGCTGATGTATTTACGCTTCTTTCTGTACTTGTTACTTCAATCTTTAAAGGTTATCCAAATCTTTATAGGTTCTTTGAATCTACTGAAGGTAAGTCATTACCTTTTAGCAGAGATTCTGTTTACAGATTTCTGTCTAACCCCAAGTATGACTGGCAATCTCTGATGTTTTACATAGCAACGTTTATCATCAGATTTATCTGTGAGCTAAATAAAAACAATAAGGATCAGGTTAACTGCTTAATAGTAGACGATACCATGATTGAAAGATGCCGAGGTAAAAAGGTTGAGCTCTTATCTAGACAGTACAACCATGTTATTGGCAAAACAGTTAAAGGTTTTACCAATCTAGCTTTAGGTTGGACTGATGGTATTAACTACGTTCCTTTACTAAGTCATCTTATAGCCTCTAATAAAGAGAAAAATCTCATTCAGAAGTCTAATACTAGTAACATTGATAACAGAACTACTGGTGCTAAACGCAGACTCTTAGCTTGTAAAAAGAAACCTGAAGTGCTCATTAGTATGTGCAGGAGAGCTATGAGAGCTATTCCTGCATCACACATTCTGATGGATTCATGGTTCTTTTCTGATTTCTTTGTAAGAAAGCTTAAGCAGTTAGGTTTACAGAGTATCTGTCTTGTTAAAAGTAACCTTCAGTTCAAACTGGAAAAAGGTAGTTCTAAATCCTTTTCTCAAAAAGAACTCCTTAAGATAATCAATGGAGGTAAACTCAACAAGGCTAAACTTATTACCTCTGTCATTGCTTATACAAACAAAGACTTAAAAATAAGACTTGTCTTTGTAAAAGCCAGAAACTCTACAGACTGGATCTGTATTGTAAGCACTGATATAGACTTATCTCCTGAACGTATTATTGAACTCTACGGTAGAAGATGGTCTATTGAAGTTGCCTTTAAAGCTCAGAAAAGTTATTTGGGCTTAAAGAGTGAGTGTCAGGCTCATGACTTTGATACCTGCAATGCTTTTATGGTCATTGCTAATATCAGATTACAACTCATGGAGTTTAACAGACGTCACGACAACGATCCTCGTTCCATTGGAGAACTCTTCCATAGCGCCCGTTCTGAACTTACGGCTATTACATTTGCTGAAGCTCTGCAAACATTACTTCTGCTTATTGATAATATCGCTGTTACCTTAGATGCAGCAGGCTGTATCCGTATAGGTAAATTGGCTAAAGCTAAAGAAGTAATTTCTAACGTAATTTCAGAGTGGTTCTCTAGTATTACTGACTACATCAAAATGTACATTCAGCTACCACAAACGTCTTAATAATCAAAAATCATATTTTAAAGAGCAAATGCAGTGTTAAACCGCATTGTTACCTGCATTTTGAATTAAATTTCAAATGCAAAAGTTGAGTTTTTAATGTTAAAAAGTTCTGTCAAATAAGATCCTAAACATGGGGTGCGTTTGCTAAACTCCTATGTTTACCCACTGATGCTAATAAAATTTTGCTTATTCATGATAGACTTAACACTGTCATTTACATAGTTATTCTATTACGCTCATGAAAAATATTCTGTTAACAGTTGCTCTCCTGATTGCAAGCGCTTTTTATGAAGTTTCAGCTATTACCATCCCAACGCCAAATGGCGATATTGTTGCCCCTGATACAGCTGAGATCAATCAACAGATTAAAGAACTAAACTCTAACTCCTCAATAAGTGAGGAGGAAAAAAATACCCTATCATTACTTTACAACTCAGGTCTTACCGCCCTAAAGCATATTGATACTCTAACCTATCAGCAAAAGGTATTAGAAAAAACACTTCAGAATGCAAACAATACCATTGTTTCCTATGCTAATGAATACTCAAAACAACAGAAAATTGAGGCTATAAATACAGATAAGCTAACAGATTTAACTGAAGAAAAACTCTCCTCAATGATTGAAAAGGAGCAGGAAAAACTTTTCACTTTGCAAATTGAGCTTAACAACGCTTCTGAGTCAAACAGCAAAATTCAGACTCTTCCAGAAAAGGCTCAGAAGACAATTACTGCAAACAATGCAAAAATCAAAGACCTTTTTGAAAAGCTAGACAGTAATTCAAATCCAGATCTGTTTGTAAACAGAATGTATGCTCTATTAATGTACGAATGCAATCTTGAAAATAGCCTGTATAAAAACAGTCTAGCTAATTTACCTGTTTTACAGGCCCTATCAAACTACGAGCTAAAGATTGCAACTTTAAAATATAATCGCACAGAACAGAATGTAAAAAAGCTGACATTAAAGAAAACTATTGAATCAACAGGCATGACAGATCCTGTTATAAACAAGGATCTTAAAGATAAGTCTCCCTTTCTTGGAAAAATTGTAGACAGTATAAGCAAGATATCGCAGTATCTTGATGAACACAGAAAACTCAACGCACTGTATATGCATGATTATCAAGAAGCAGAATCTGCATTTACCAAAGTTGAACAAATACAGAGAGATCTTAACAATCAGATAAAAGAACTAGGAAAAACCCTCGTTCTTTCAAGACTTCTGAACAAACAGATGTCTATGCTTCCCAAAGTAAAACTTTCCTACGATCTTGATGAGGTTATTGCAAACCTGAATATCTATATTTATGAGATTAAAGAGCAGACAGACACACTTTTGAGTGTTGAGGAAAAAGCCAATGAAGATATCAGGAAGGATCCATCTTTAGAACCTTATAAAAAAGATCTGATTGCACTTTACACACAGAGAAGGCAGGCTTTAAGTGAGCTATACCAGATTATGGCAAATGAGCTTAATACTGCAATTGAACTAAAACTAAAGTATGCAAGCTACATATCAATCAGAGAAAAAATAGTATCTGATATATCAGAACAGTTATTCTGGGTTAAGTCAAACCAAGCTATCGGGTATGACTTTTTCAAGCTTTTTCCTACAACTGTTAAATATGAATTTTCAAGACTCTTAAGTAAATTTTCCTCTGAAGAGTTTAAACAGAATACCTCAAATACGGTTTTGCTTATCATACTACCTTTACTTGTTTTTTCTCTGATCGTTATTACTTTAAAAAAGAGGATTAGAGCTGCAAATGACAAACTGGCCTTAAAACTAGATAGAAAGAATGATTCCATTTTTGTAACTCCAATGGCGATAATAAGCAATATTATCCTTATGATCCCAAATCTTTGCTGGATGGTTTCCATAGGAGCGGCCATAATCTGTCTTGCACTTGCAGATTCTAACAAGCAAAACAGCATTATTCTGGTTATGTTGCTGCATATATTCGTTTTTGTGTTCTTCCTTCAAATCATAAAGCCTAATGCATTGGTGCAAAGACACTTTAGCGTACAGCCATACAGACTTAATCAGTACAGAAATCTGTTAAACAGGATTTGGATATTCTCCCTGCCTCTGTTAATCTTTGCTAACGTTGCTGAGGCTGATTCACAGCTGATTTATGCTGATATTTCATCTTTTTCGATA
>JBJEWX010000032.1:0-17844 GCA_051885275.1 Succinivibrio sp.
ATGGAATATGGCTTAACAGGAAGGTCAGAAATTTTTATTTCCGACCATTTACAAAAAAGTTCAGTCCTCCTGAGTAATCTAGCATACGAAGGTAAGGGAGGAAAGTAGCCACTGCTCTGGTACGTGTTTTTTCTAAGCTTAGAGTAAAAATAAAGCCTAACATAAGTTAGGCTTTAGGCTTGTTAACCGTTATTTGTTATTAAATCGGCTAATCATTTCAACCACATCATTTGTTTCATGCTGCAGCCTAAGCATATCCTCGCTTGTTTTTGAGGTTATATCCACAGACTGATCTGTAAGCTCAAAGAGCTGTTCAACCTGGTTGGCTACATTCTGAGCAGTGTCTGAATGCTGATTAATCTCATTGAGCATCTTGTCAGAGTTGTTCTTGATAACGTTAATAGCCTCAACCACCTTCTCAACATTATCGTTGTTGCGACCAACCTCAATCACGCCGTTTTGAGCGGCTTCAAGACCCTGTTCGGCCATAAGTTTTGCCTCTTCGGCCTTTTCTTTAAACTCGTCGATAAGATCATGAATATTCTGAGTTGACTTATGAGTGCTTAGGGAGAGGGAGCGAACCTCATCTGCAACCACAGCAAATCCCTTGCCGGCCTCACCTGCACGGGCTGCCTCAATTGAGGCATTGAGGGCTAAAAGATTTGTCTGCTCTGAAACCTGATCAATAAGTTCAGAGGCCTGAGCAATATCCTCAACCTTAGCCGATAGGTTCTCAATTGAGGTTGCAATATTCTTTACCTGATTATCAAGAATACGGATAGACTCAAGAGTTCTCTCGGAAATATCCTTGCCCTCGTGCATCAGCATGAAGGTCTGATCAGAGCTTTGAGTGGTGTGCTCAACACTTGCGGTAAGCTGATTCATCATGCCAATCAGAGTCTGAGCAACATTGTGCATGTTTTTGGCAACTCTCTTGGTGTGATGAGATTTTGAAATCATATCCTGGTTGTTGCTGGAGGCCTTATCAAGATTCTCTTTTGCAAGTGAATTGAGTCTTTCAGATGCTTCCTGAACTCTGGTTAGGATAGCATCCACATATTTATCCTGACATAAAAGCGCAAATTTAGCCTTGTCAACTTCTGTACCACCTGGGGCATATACAGCTAAGGTTACAGGATCAGACATCAGCTCGCTCTTTTCAATAAGCTTATAGATGAAATTGGATTTCTTTGCAACCTGAGAGTAGGCGGTAAACACACCGAGCAGTCCTGTAATAAGAACAGAGAGAATGCCTGGAGCATAGAGTGCATAGGCAAAAGAAAGAGCAGTTGCGATACAGTAGTAGATATCGTAAGAGTTAAAAATTGAAACGGTGCCAAGTTTCTGTGAGGCATTGAGCTTTGCGTACACAGCTTTGGCGTTTTCAATCTGAGCGTTGGTAGCTTTGGTTCTTACAGACTCATAACCTACAATCTTGCCGTCAATGGTAATAGGAATAACAAAGGCATTCACCCAGTAGTATCTGCCGTCTTTGCTGCGGTTTTTAATAATACCCATGAATGGCTTGCCCTGCTTTAGGTTATCCCACATAAGCTTGAATACCGAAGAAGGCATGTCCGGATGGCGAATAATATTATGAGGCTGACCTATAAGCTCCTCTCTTGTAAAGCCACACATATCTAAAAAGAACTGGTTTACATCAGTGATGATGCCATGTACATCCGTTACCGAGATGATTTTTGCGCCAGGCTCATCTGGGTATGGAATTTCTTCATCAATTACGGGCTGATTATTTCTCATAATATAAAGCCTTTTATTATAGTTATGCATGATTTATGTGTATCACTATAATTATGCAACGAAAGTGGATAAATTACCTGTACTAAATCTGATTTTTTACTTTATTTCTACAGGTTTGGTGATCACTGTCAACTTTTAGCCGGAGAGCTGGTTTTTTGCTGTTGGGTTTCATTTAATGACAGTAATTCAAAGTGTCTTGATATTTCATGTCTGATAATAAAGATTATCAAAGGTGAATATTATGAACAGAATTTCTACAGCTCTTCCAATCATGGTTAACAACTACGCGAAAATGTTTGGCGTGGGGGTGAGAATGCAGGGAACCACTGCCTATACAAACGGCAGGGTCATTACAATTCCAAGACTTGACATAAGAGATCCGGTAAAGGCGCGACTTGCCTATGGATATCTGGCTCATGAGGCAGCCCATGTAAGATATACTGATTTTTCTGTTTTATCTGACAGGGCAGTTAAAAACAACAATGTCATGTTTGCTCTTCTGAATATTCTTGAGGATAACAGAATTGAGAATCTGATTTCAAAAGAATACATAGGAGTTTATGAGAACCTTTCATTATTGAATGACTACTATGAGCAGGACTGGCAGAAATTCTGCGCTGACAGTGAAAAAACAAGTCTTATAAGCGTTATTCTTGCCTTTATACAGACCTACAGTCAGTCGCACTGTCAGAAGTTTTTATCCTCAAGAAAAAGAGCGGCAGCTCTTTTTTTCAGGCTGAAAATCCGCATTGGAAGCCCTGAACTTAGAGTGATTGCCAAAATGGTAAGAAATATCAGTGAGTGCAGGGACTCAAAAGAGGTTTTAAATATCTGCAAGGACATCTACAAGCTTATATCCTCAGATAAGTTTGAATATAAAAAAGAGCTTTCCTATCCCTCATTAGACAGCCTGGATGCGGATGATATGAACAACTGCGCCAGTCGTCAAGATGCAGAGGCTGCAAAGAGAGGAGACAGATTTTCAGCTGAGCTTATAAGTTTTAACCTTATGACAAAAAATGATCCTGAGCTTGCCACACCTTCAAAGAGTGCCGGCAGAATAATTGAGGAAAACGGCAACGGGCAGAGTAGCTCCTCAAGGGAGGATTTAGGGCAGTTTGAGGAAAAGGAATGTCAAAGGGGGCGTGAGGATTTTCTACATCAGATAGACTCCACCTACGGTATTCGCAGGGCCTTAAACTCAAAGGTGAGAAGTTATGTGGACAGCTTTGGCTTTGCTACAGACAAGGGCAATAGGATTGATCCTTTTAAGGCACAGAAGATAAGGGTGGGGGAGATTTCCATTTTTAAAGACAGAATAAGACAGAGCGGTTTTTCAACCTCTGTTCATATTCTTGTGGATGTCTCAAGCTCGATGCTCTCCTCAGACGGGCAGGAGCTTAGCAGATATGAGGAGGCCTGCAGGGTGGCACTGATGCTCTCATTAGCCTTAGAGGGGATAGACGGAATTAAATCTATGTGCACCTATTTTCCAGGAACAGCCTCTGAGTATGAGGTGGCCCTAAGGTCAGATGAGAGGGCAACCTATGTGGCTCCGCGCTTTGATCAGAAACCAAGGGGATCTACCCCACTTGCCCAGGCGCTCTGGTATGCGCTTGAGAAAGCCTGCGATCTTGAATGCAGGAGAAACATCATTTTAGTTATAACCGACGGTATGCCTGACAGTGTATCAAATGTGCAGAACTGCTTTGGGTTTGCAAGGGATCATAGTATTGAGATCTACGGGATCTCAATAAGATCAGAGCAGATTTTAAAACTCTTTGAAAACGCAAAGGTTATTGAAAGTGCAAAAGAACTTGAAAAAACCTCCTTTTCTCTTATAACAGAGCTTTTCAATGTCAAACCTCAAACTGATGAACCGGACTTTTTGTAAAACGGCCAGAAGTCTTCCGGTATACCAGGTTTAGGCCTTAAAAAGCTGTAAGTGACATCGGGAAGATTAACTAAATTCAGAAAATAACACCAAGTTTTGCTAGAATATGCCTCAATAAATTTGAGGACACACAAGTTGTTACGTAGCGATTTTAATTTTGAATTACCACTTGAGCTTATAGCCAATTATCCAAGCGAAAAGAGAACCGCCTGCAGAATGCTTCACCTTGACGGAAACACCGGAGTTACTCACGACAGGCATTTTTATGATTTAAAAGCTCTGCTAAAGCCTGGAGATCTTCTGGTTTTCAACAATACAAAAGTTATCCCGGCAAGAATGTATGGCAAAAAGCAAACCGGTGGCGCCTGTGAGTTTCTGGTTGAGCGCATAACCTCAGACAGCACTGCCTTAAGTCACATCAAGGCAAGCAAGGCTCCAAAAGAGGGAACAGTAATAAATGTGGATGGAGGCTACCAGATTGAGGTGACAGGCAGAGAGGGTGATCTGTTTTTGATTAAAACAGCAGATGACAGCTCGCTGCTTGATATCCTGTATGATGTAGGACACATCCCTCTGCCTCCATACATAGAAAGACCAGATGAGAGCATTGATAAAGAGCGCTACCAGACGGTATATTCAAAAGTCCCAGGTGCAGTTGCAGCGCCAACAGCCGGTCTTCATTTTGATGAGGAGCAGTTAGCAGAGCTTAAAGAGTATGGGGTGAAGATGGCCTATGTCACTTTGCATGTGGGCGCCGGCACCTTTCAGCCTGTAAGAGAGGATGATATCCTCAATCACCATATGCACAAGGAGTATGTGGAGCTGTCTGAGGAGGTTGCAAAAGCTGTAATTGAGACTCATAAAGCAGGTCACAGGGTAATTGCAGTTGGAACCACATCGGTGCGTTCCTTAGAGTCTGCTGCGCTGTTTGCACAGAATTCAGGATTAGAAGATGAGATAACCGCTTTTTCAAATGATACCTCCATCTTCATATATCCAGGCTACACCTATAAGGTGGTAGACTGTCTTATCACTAATTTTCATTTGCCAGAATCAACGCTTATCATGCTTGTGAGTGCGTTTGCAGGTTACTCTCACACCATGAGTGCCTATCAGCATGCCGTTTTGGAGAAATACAAATTCTTCAGCTATGGCGACTGTATGTTTATTGAAAAGAATCAGAATGCGGCAGGCGATCTTCCTCCATCTGCATAAACAGGAAAACATATGAAGTTTGAGATTAAGAAAAAATGTGGCAGGGCCCGTCTTGGACAGATGGTTTTTGAAAGGGGAGTCGTCAGAACCCCTGCTTTCATGCCTGTTGGAACACTAGGCACTGTAAAAGGTCTAAGACCTGAGGATGTAGAAGAGCTTGGCGCGGATATTCTTCTTGGAAACACGTTCCATCTGTGGTTAAGACCTGGCCGTGAGGTAATAAAAGCTCATGGTGATCTGCATGATTTTATGAACTGGCACAAGCCTATTCTTACAGACTCAGGCGGCTTTCAGGTTTTTTCACTCTCTGATATCAGAAAAGTAACTGAAGAGGGCGTCCACTTCAGAAATCCGATAAACGGATCAAAGCTGTTCCTCTCCCCTGAGGTTTCAATGCAGATCCAGTATGATCTTGGCTCTGACATAGTAATGCAGTTTGACGAGTGTATCGGACTTCCTGCAACTACCGAGGAAATGGGCAGAGCTATGAGACTGTCGCTTAGATGGGCTCAGAGATCAAAAGACGAGTTTTTAAGGCTTGGAAACAAAAACTCCCTGTTTGGTATTATTCAGGGCGGTTCGGATGAAAAACTGCGCTGTGAATCCCTTGAGGGGCTGACAAAAATAGGCTTTGACGGTTATGCCATAGGCGGTCTTGCCGTGGGAGAGCCAAAGCCTGTAATGTATGGGGCACTAAGTCATATTGCACCTAAGATTCCTGAAGAGAAACCAAGATATCTTATGGGAGTTGGAACTCCTGCTGACATTCTTCAGGGAGTGCTAAACGGTGTGGATATGTTTGACTGTGTAATGCCGTCAAGAAATGCAAGAAACGCCCATCTGTTCACCTCAAAGGGGGTAGTAAGGCTGCGCAACAGCAGGTATGCCATGGATACCTCTCCTTTAGATGAGAACTGCAGCTGCTATACCTGCAGGCATTATACCAAGGCATATCTGCATCATCTTGACAAGTGCCATGAGATACTTGGAGCTCATCTGAACACCATCCATAATCTGCATTTTTATGAGCATTTTATGGCAGATATAAGAGAAGCTATCGCCTGCGACAGACTAGAGCAGTTTGCAGAAGAGTTCTACAAGGTATACGGCTATCCTCAAAAGGTGTAAACCTCAATTCAAATCCTAAAGCGGCATGGACAACCCCATGCTGCAAAACTCTGGCTAAAGTCTGCCTTTCCTTCTAAATATTTTCAAAGATCCGTAAACCACTGTCCTTTATGTGGGGGTATAAGGCGCAGGATTGATTTCTAAAGTAAAACAGCCAGTCTTCTGACAGGTCAAATACTATTTTTACTAAATAACTGTGTTATACTAACCATTTGACCTTTATTGAGGTTTATGAATTCCTTTTCTGATTCTTTTTATCAGAATGTATTTTAAATTGTCTGTTTGTGCTAGAAAATCTAGCCTTAGCTGACAGCAAACTGGCCATAATTTATTTATAACGGGAAATTACTATGAGCATTATTCCTACTGCATACGCAGCTGAAGGTGCAGCACCTGCAGCCCAGGGCGACATGAGCATGATTATCGTATTAACAATCTGTATGATCGCCGTTTACTTTCTTTTCATGCGTCCAAATGCCAAAAAGCGCAAGGAAATGCAGAAACTTTTAGACAACCTTGCTGTGGGAGATGAGGTATTAACAAACGGTGGTATTGCCGGCCGTATTGTTAAGCTTCCTGATAACAAGGAATATGTTTTAATGTCAGTTTCAAGCGGTGTTGTAATGCAGATTAAGCGTAATTATGTTGTAGCAGTTCTTCCAAAGGGAACTTTAGAAGCTGTTTCAATAGAAAAGACTGCAAAATAATTATCCCTCAAGGCTACCTTCGAAGGTAGCTTTGACTTTTAAGTAAGGTATCTAACAGTGTTAAATAAATTCCCTCTGTGGAAAAACATTATGGTGTTTTTGGTAATTGCCATAGGTTTTTTCTACTCTCTGCCAAATTTATACGGTGAAGATCCGGCAATTCAGGTTTCAGGAAGTCATGGAACCGAGCTTGATCAGAAAACAGTAGATACTATCAAGGCAGAGCTTGATTCCCGCAACATCAGCGGTAATTACGAATTTGAGAACTCTCAGCTGCTTGTCCGTCTTGGCAATACCGAAGATCAGCTGACCGCAAGAGAATTGGTATCAGACCTGCTTGGAGATAACTACATTGTTGCTCTGAATCTTGCGCCTGCAACTCCTGCATGGATGAGAGCTATCGGAATGCATCCTCTAAAGCTTGGTCTTGATTTGCGTGGCGGTGTTCATTTCCTTATGGAAGTGGACATGGAAGAGGCCATGAAGAAGATGAGAGCTCAGCTTACCAATGATTTCAGAACCGAGCTTCGCAACCGGGGAATAAGACTTACCGGTATCAAGGCTGAGAATGATTATGTCCTGGTAGAGTTTAAAAACGAAGCAACCAGAGACGAGGCTAAAAAGGTTCTTGAGGCAAATCACAGGGATTTTAAAGTTGTTGCACAGGATTTAGGGGACAAATACTTTGTCAGAGCCACCATGACTCCTGAGAAGATGTCTGAGATCCGCACAAAGTCTGTTGATCAGAACATTAACATCATCAGAAACCGTGTAAACGAGCTTGGTGTGGCTGAGCCTTTAGTACAGCGTCAGGGTGCCGACAGACTTGTAGTTGAACTGCCTGGTGTTCAGGATACTGCAAGAGCAAAGGAAATCCTAGGCGCAACTGCAACACTCGAGTTCAGACTGGTGGATACCTCTGCTGATGCGCAGGCTGCAGCCGCAGGTCATGTTCCTGCAGGTATGGAAGTTATCAATGATGCGCAGGGCTATCCTGTAGTTGTACACAAGCAGGTTATCCTCACAGGCGATCATATTGTGGATGCCAGCTCAAGTGCTGATGAGAACGGCCGTCCTCAGGTAAATATAAGCCTGGATTCCAGAGGCGGAACCATTCTTTCAAACTTTACCAAAGACAACATTGGTAAACCTATGGGTACTAACTTCATTGAGTATGTGGTGGTGCCTCCAACTGATCCTGATGCTCCAAAGGCCGGTGAGCCTGGCTACAAGCCTAAGTTTAAAAAAGTTGAGCGTATGATTAACGTTGCAACCATCCAGTCAAGACTGGGCAGTAACTTCAGAATCACAGGTTTGTCCTCATCAAAAGAGGCTCACAATCTTGCCCTGCTTCTGAGAGCCGGTGCTCTGATTGCTCCTATTCAGATTGTTGAAGAGCGTACAATCGGACCTTCTCTTGGTCAGCAGAACATTGAAAACGGTTTAAACGCAATGCTCTACGGCATAGGAATTCTGTTTGTCTTTATGGTGCTTTACTATAAGGGCTTTGGTCTGATTGCAGATCTTGCACTGCTGTTCAACCTCGTTCTTCTGGTTGGTGTGATGTCATTAATTCCAGGTGCAACCATGACGCTTCCTGGTATTGCAGGTATTGTGCTTACCCTTGGTATGGCGGTTGATGCGAACGTGCTTATTTACGAGCACATACGTGAGGAAATCAGAAACGGTCATCCGGTGCAGCAGGCTATCAACAATGGTTATGCAAGAGCGTTTGTAACCATTGCCGATTCTAATATCACCTCATTCATAACCGCCCTTATCCTGTTTATGGTGGGAACCGGTGCTGTAAAGGGCTTTGCTCTGGTTCTGATGATTGGTCTTGCAAGCTCAATGTTTACATCTGTAACAGCCTGCCGTGCTGTGGTAAATATTGTCTTTGGCGGACGTAATATCAAGAAACTGAGTATTTAGGAGACTGTTTCATGTTTCAGATAATCAAGAATGGTACAGTCATACCATTTATGAAGATCAAGGGCACAGTGGAGCTGATATGTGTCCTGTTAGTGGTTGCAAGCATTGTTGCCATGTGCACTAAGGGCCTGAACTGGGGTCTTGATTTTACCGGCGGCGTGGTGATTGAAACTGAGTTTACCCGTGGTGTGGACATCAACGAGGTAAAGGCTGCCTATGCAAAGGAAGGTATTGCAGGTTCAGCTCAGCACTTTGGTTCACAAAAGGATGTGATGGTCAGAGTTGCACCTAAGGATGGTCTTGATCAGCAGACTGTTACCACAAAGGTAATGGCAGCCTCAAAGACTATAGACAAGGATGTAAAGCTAAGCCGCACCGAGTATGTAGGTCCTGCAGTAGGCGAGGAGCTGGTTGAAAGTGGCGTTCTTGCAATTGTGGTATCACTTATCGCAATTCTTGCCTACGTTGCCTTCAGATTTGAGTGGAGAATGGCTACCGGTGCTGTGATCTCACTTATTTATGATGTGATTGTAGTGTTAGGTGTGTTCTCTGTAATGCAGATTGAGTACGATCTTACAGTGCTGGCTGCAGTTCTTACAGTTGTAGGTTACTCCCTCAATGATAAGATTGTGGTGTTTGACAGAATCAGAGAGAACGCCTCTGTGCTGCCTAGAAATATTTCAATGCATGAGCTTTTTAATATTTCGCTTACACAGACCCTCTCAAGAACCATCATTACCTCAGGATCAACTCTGATAACTGTTGTTTCACTGCTCATTTTTGGTGGTGAGATGATTTATGGCTTTTCATTGGCATTGTTTGTTGGTATTGTATTTGGTACTATTTCTTCAATCTATGTGGCTTCGACCTGGACCTTGGTGCTAAAGATTACAAGAGAAGCTCTTGTACCTGCTAAGATCGAAAAGAAAGAGTCAGATGGATATGAGACCATGGACTGATACTTTATAGATAGATAATGTTTGATTTTTTAAAGACCCATACCCTAACAGCGGGGGTGGGTCTTCTTGCCTTTACCGCTCTTACCGGCTGCACATCCCTAGATGGTGCTCTGTCAGGACCTGTCAGTGTGCCTGAAAATCATGTGTACACCTGTCATATTTCAGAAAAAAGTCATGCACATGAGCAGAATCTTCTGACTAATCTTTTAATGGTTTTAGAAAATGAAAGTCATTCTCAGGAGGATAAGGCAGAGCTCTTTTATGAAATCGGCTGCGTATATGATGATTTAGGTCTTGAATCGATGGCAAGATTCATGCTTATGAATGCCATTGTAAATAAGCCCGGTTATGCCCGCCCCTACGAGCTTTTGGGCATATATTTTATGAAAGAGGGCAGAGTTTCTGAGGCAAGTGAGGCCTTTGATTCGGCAATTGAGCTTGATACTCAGCACTCCCCTTATCCATATCTTAACAGAGCATACCTCCTGTATTACACAGGGCGCTATGCTCAGGCCTTAGAAGACATGCAGATCTTCTTTGACTCTGATCCTTTTGACCCGTACAGAATGCTCTCCCTGTACACAATTCAGTCAAAGGTTGCAGGTAAAAAAGAGGCGCTTAAGGTTCTTGAAAAGCGATTTGATGCCTATCAGAAAACCAGACTTAAAAAAGTCTGGGGCGATAATCTTGTGAAGGTGTACCTTGGCAGGATGAGTGCTGATGAGCTGTTTTTGGATATCTTAAAAGTACAAAACGACGATGATCTCTTTCAGGAACACCTGTGCGAAGCCTACTATTATGTAGGTAAGCTGGAGCTTGAAAAGGGCAATGACAAGCTTGCCTATGATTATTTCAATCTCTGTCTTGCAACGGATAAATATGCGTTTTTAGAGTACAGAAACTCCTATCATGAGGTGAAGGCTTTAAAAAGAAAATATGATATGGCGGCAACAGTATCTGCAAGAGAGGATTCCCTGTAGTAACAGGAGTTAATATGAGTGATTTTAATGATGAGCTGGCCGTTGATCTTGATTCGTCAAAAATAGATGAGATCAAGAATCAGATGCTGGCATCTGATGATGCTCTGGTTATGAGTGAGTTTTTCAAGGCCCTCTCTGATCCTACCAGACTGAACATGGTGCATGCCATGCTGCTTCACAAATGGTTGTGTGTTTCAGATATTGCCCAGCTTGTGGAACTTAGTAAATCTGCCGTATCCCATCAGCTTGCCTATATGCGTATCAACAAGCTTGTCAGAGTAAAAAGAGAGGGGCGCAAGGTATTTTATGCCCTCAATGATTCTCATGTTGAATCAGTTTTTGCATTGGCTCTGTCACATATCAAAGAATAAACAGAAAAGATAATTATGCAGAAAATCGTATATTTTGACTATGCCGCCGCAACTCCTACCGATAAAAGAGTAATTGATGCAATGGTAGAGTGCCTGTCGATTGAGGGTAATTTTGCAAATCCCCATGCAAAGGATCATGTTTATGGCTGGCAGGCTGCAGAAGCAGTTGAAAAGGCAAGAGATGAGGTGGCTGATTTAATTGGAGCCACCCCTCTTGAGATTACTTTTACCTCAGGGGCAACAGAGAGCAATAATCTGGCCATAATCGGTCTTGCCAGAGGTCTTATGGAAAAGGGAGACAAGAGGCGTCACCTTATTACCTCAAAAATTGAGCACAAGGCGGTACTTGAGGCCTGTGAGCTCTTGGAAAAAGATGGGTACCGTGTGACCTATCTGACACCGGATGAGCAGGGAATAATAACTCCAAAAATGGTTGAGAGTGCAATTTGCCAGGATACATTTTTAGTCTCAGTAGCACAGGCAAATTCTGTTTTAGGTGCTATAAGTGACGTTCATAAAATAGCCGATGTCTGTCATAAGCACAATGTCTTTTTCCATACTGATACTGCACAGAGTATTGGTTATCTGAAAATGGACTATGACCTTAGCAATATTGATCTGGTCTCGCTTACCTCTGAAAAGGTGTGCGGCCCTAAGGGAGTTGGAGCCTTATACATACGAAAGGCTGCAAATGTACCTATACAGGCGCAAATCTATGGTGGAGGACAGGAAAAGGGGCTAAGAGGAGGTACTGTTCCTACTCATCAGGTTGCAGGCATGGGAAGAGCCTTTGCCCTATTAAAGGAGCAGGCTAAAAGTGATATGGAGAGATTCAGAAAGCTTAGGGCAAAGATCCTTGATGGAATTAAGGATGTCCCAGGTCTTGTGGTAAATGGCTCAAAAACAGACAATCTTCCAAATATCCTCTCTGTAAGTTTTGAGGGAATTGATGGACACATGCTGCTGCCGACTCTCTCAAGGGTGGCCGCCTCAACCGGCTCTGCCTGCTCATCAAGTGACTTAAAACCATCCTATATACTGACAGCCATAGGACATAGTGATGATCTTGCAAGGGCCTCTTTAAGATTATCCTTTGGACGCTTTACCACTGATGCTGAGGTTGAGGTGCTTATTGATGAGATCTGTAAGAAGATCCCAAAACTTCATCAGGCAGGTTCAATGTGGACTGTAGGCAGTAATTAAATTAGCAGTAATTAACTGTTAAGCGGTAAAGGGAAAGATTTTGGAGCATTAAAATGATCAGTTTATATGAGTATGGAAAGTCCAAAAAAGAGCTGGTTAATGTGACGTTAGTTGAGGGAAAGGCAAAAGCGCCTTATCCTGCAAACAGCAGATTCACCCCGTCAGCGGAGGGCTATGATGTCTATGTAAACCCATCTGATTTTAAGTGGTATCAGATAGCGGCAAGAAGTATCAGTCAGCTTGGACTTCTGGATATAAAGCTCAAACTTGAGGTTCAGGTGAGTGAGGATGAGCTTTACTGGTTTTTAACCGCCTTATATGAGGCTGGCAAAGATTTTAATGTTGAGGTTCCCTTTGATGAAAAAACTGTAAACACAGTGGGTCAGAAGGTAAATCTTGTGGGAAAGTTCAGAGAGATTGCTGACACAGATTCAAAGGTAAGCACTCCGGTATCTCTTGTAAACAGGCTTTACGATACTGTAAAAGAGTATGCAAAAAAGACAAATGTACGCTGCAGTTTAGAGATAATTAAAAGAGGCGATGACAGGTTTGAGGCGCTAACAGGCATAAGAGCTGTTGGAGCTGCCTCATTTGAAGATCCCTGTCTGGGTATCATTGACTGTCTGCCTGAGGGCTGCTGTGAGGATGTGCTTGATGTGGCCCTGGTTGGAAAGGGAATAACCTTTGATACAGGCGGTTACTCATTAAAGCCTGACAAGTTCATGGAAACAATGAGAACCGACAAAACTGCCTGTGTATATCTTTGTGGAGCTTTGTCACTTGCAATATGTCAGGGTCTAAAAAAGCATGTGAGAGTATATCTTTGCTGTTCTGAGAACATGGTTTCAGGCCGGGGCATGCTGCCTGGGGATATCCTCAGATACAGTAATGACGTGACAGTTGAGATAAACAATACCGATGCAGAGGGCAGATTAGTCTTAGCTGACGGTCTTTTAAAGGCGGTTGAGGATAAGGCCTTGTTTATTCTTGATATGGCAACACTTACTGGAGCTGCAAAAATCGCGGTAGGCCGTGACATGTTCAGTGTTCTCGCTTTAAAGGAGGAGAACTTAAGAACGCTTACAAACTCCTTTGACAGCTGTTCTGAGATGTACTGGAAACTGCCTCTTAGTGCCTATCACAGACGTTTTCTATCCTCAAGACGGGCAAGCATCACCAACTCAGGCCATGGAGAGGGCGCACCTGGAGCATCAGTTGCCGCAGCCTTTTTATCCTATTTTGTGCCAGAGGACAAACCATGGGTGCACATTGATCTGTCCTCAGCCTATCTGCCTGAGGACTCGCCATTTTTAGCCGCAGGTCCTACCGGAAGTACCATTTTGGGTATAGCAGACTGGCTTTGTAAATAGGCCTAGGAGAAGCTTGCATGTTCAGAAATATTGTTGTGCTTACAGGTGCTGGAATTTCAGCTGAATCAGGCATCCCTGTATTCAGATCAGAGGATGGACTTTGGGAAAATGAAAAGGTTGAGGAGGTGGCAACCTATGAGGGCTTCCTTGGCAACCGTACAAAAGTTCATGATTTTTACAACAGAATGCGCAGATCTTTAAAGGATAAGAAACCAAATGCAGCCCACCTGGCGCTCCATAGGCTTGAAACTGAATATGCGCAAAAATATGGGGCAAAGGTAAGCATAGTCACACAGAATATTGATGATCTGCATGAAAAGGCAGGCTCAGAGAATGTCATTCACATGCATGGAGAGCTTAACAGTATTTTATGTGAGCACTGCCATAAGCGCTACGCTTATGAGGACGACTCTACAGTTGAAGCTGAGTGCAGCTTCTGTCATCATAAATCACTAAGACCGGATATCGTCTGGTTTGGAGAGATCCCTTATAAAATGGATGAGATAGAAAAGCTGTTATCAGGATGCGATCTGTTTTTATCCGTTGGAACCTCAGGCGTTGTCTATCCTGCGGCGGGCTTTTGTCAGTTTGCAAAATCCTGCGGAGCCTTGTGCATAGAGTTCAATCTGACTCCCTCTGCTATCAAAACACAGTTTGACAGAGGAATATACGGCAAAGCCTCGGTTACTCTGACAAAGTTTGTGGATGATCTTATAAACGGAAAATTTGAGAATGAAAACTAGGCTTTAGCCTGCAGCAGAAGAGAGAAGTGCTTAGCCTCAGGCTTTGTGGCTACTCTTTTGTAGATCCTAAGCAAAATCTCATCTTGCCTGTATTTAGGCAGTCTTCTAAACTGAATTAGGACATCGTTCCAAACAGTTTTTTCCTGATTGGACGAATTTTTATTTCGGTGATAGCTTTTAGTGTTGTACATAGTTCCTTATCCTGCTCTTATATCTTGAGCTTAGGATCGATTTTCTAACTGTCAAAGTGCAGGATAAAAACTTATTACCTTTGTCATAATTTGTAATATTTACCTAAAATAATCCTTGAAAAACCGCATTTGTAGCCTTTTGACAGTCTGATAAATATATTTGACAAAAGTATTTGTTTCTGACTCAAAAAACGGTCTCACTATTTTGAAAAAAATAGCTTCCTTGCTGTTATAATATGAGATTTGATGTAGATAAAAAGAGATAGTTCCATGACCACTGAAAAAATCAATTTAATGAACCTCTCACCTTTAGAGTTGAAGGAATTCTTTGAATCTATAGGTGAGAAGTCCTTTAGAGCTCAGCAGATCATGCGCTGGATTTATCAGTTTGGAGTAACTGATTTTGAGCAGATGTCAAATCTGAGAAAAGATCTCAGGGCAAAGCTTGCACAAATGTGTCAGATCACAGCTCCTGAGATTGTGACTGAGCAGAAAGCCTCAGATGGAACCATCAAATGGGCTTTGGACATTGGTGACGGACAGCTCGTTGAAACTGTTCTAATCCCTGAAGAGGACAGAAACACCTTATGTATTTCCACTCAGGTTGGCTGTCCTGTAAAGTGCTCCTTCTGCAGAACCGGAGCTCAGGGATTTAACCGCAATCTCAGTGTAAGTGAGATTATAGGACAGGTTTTCAGAGCCTCAACCAGAGTAGGCTTTAGCAACAATGAGGAACAGAAGCCCATCTCTAATGTAGTAATGATGGGAATGGGGGAGCCGCTTTTAAACCTTGCCAATGTAACTAAAACCTGTGAGCTTCTGCTCTCTGATTATGGTTTTGCGCTTTCAAAAAGAAGAGTCACAGTTTCCACTTCAGGAGTTGCTCCGGTTATCAACAAGGTTGCAGGCAAGCTTGATGTGGCTTTAGCTCTCTCGCTGCATGCTCCTGATGATGAGCTTAGAGATGTTCTGGTTCCACTCAATACCAAATCCCCTATAAAAGAGGTATTAGATTCAGTGAGAAACTATCTTGATAAATCTAATGCCAACTGCGGAAGAGTAACAGTTGAATACGTGCTCTTAGATCATGTAAACGACAGTGTTGAGCAGGCACAGCAGCTTGTGAAGCTGCTGCGTACCATTCCCTGCAAGATTAATCTTATTCCCTTTAATGAGCATGAAAGTTCTCTGTACAAAAAACCTTCAAACAGCAGAATAGACAGATTCTACAAGGTGCTGTTTGATGCAGGTTTTACTGTTATCAGGAGAACCACCAGAGGGGATGAAATATCAGCTGCCTGCGGACAGCTTGCAGGTCAGGTCAAGGATAAGTTAACAAAGCAGTCAATAGCGGTAAAACAGCTATAGTAAGGCGAAAAAATGAGATCAAAAAGGTTAAGAGCCAACAGAAACAGATTTGACAGAAGCAGAATACAAAACCAGATTAGAAAAGAAGTGAGTGAGCCGTTTATGGATATAGCAGATAAAGAATTGAATGAAGGTCAGGACAGACAGGAGCCATCTTTGGATCTGCAAAAGACTCCTGATGAGAGTCTGCCTCAAATGGATGAAGCCGTACAGAGCACTGCTGAACAGAAGACAAATCCTGCAGGTGAACAGGTAGAATCACAAGCTTCAATTGAAAGTGCAGTCTTAGACAGTGGGATCTCTTTATTTTCTGAGCCTAAGGAAAATGAGGCTTCAGAGGTCAAGCTAGGTGATCTTAATATAAATCAGAATACAGGCAGTAAGGCTGAGGATGTAAATAATACCTTAATTATGGAGTCTGATAACACTTTATCCATCGAAAGTTCTGCCTGGGAAACAGAGAATGTAAAAGATCCAGAAACAAATGCAGGCAGCAGCGCTCAGGCTGAAACTGCAATCTACAAAACTGAGGATACTTCTGGAAAAAATGATCTTATGGATGAAGATCCAGACAGGGTACCTGTAGCTCCTTCGCTTCGGGATGATGAGGTTCCAAACAGACCTGGTGCAATTTTACTGCATGCCCGTGAAATTTTAGGTTTACCTCTAAGTGAGGTTGCAAGAAAACTCAACCTTAGAGTAAATACTGTAAGCGATCTTGAGCATGACAGGCTCAATCAGCCAACAGCAGTCCCTTTTGCAAGTGTACATATTGCAAACTATGCAAAGCTTGTGAATATTGATCCGGCTTATCTTGTTGATCTGTACAAAAAGGGAGTAGAGCAGGTAGTAAGAGAGCAGGAGTTATCCAAAAGGCTCCATAAAAAGACCGAGTCACACTCAGGTGGCAGCACAAAGCTTTTGGCAATTGTTATAGCAGTGGCTCTGATTGCGGTTATTGCAGTAGGTGTAATTGCCTATATGGCAGGCTCAAGCAGAGCTAAAAGCTCAGGTGCTCTGGTAATTGAGGATACTGTAACTGCTGTTGAGGACAGTAAGGGAATGCTTACTGTAGATACAGAAAACTCAAAGCTTAGGACTGATGTTGTAGAGGAGCCATCAAAGGAGATGGTTGATCTTAATACTCAGATGGCTTTGAATCAGGCACAGGATATTGATACGGCAAATATCATCAACAATATTTCAGCTGATGATAAGAGTCAGTCTCAAAGCTCACAGGAGTCCTTAAAGGTTGTAGTAAAAGAGGACAGCCCTCTTAAGGCTCAGAGTGTTGCAGCTGCAGATGAACAGCTTGATGATCCGCTTAAAACTGTAAGCTTAAACTCAAAGAGAAACACTGAGGATAAAAAGGCTGAAAATACTGATAGCTTAAAAGCTGTGTCTTCTAAAAAGGAAGTATCTTCAGTTAAAAAAGAAGAGCTGAAGGCTAAGAACAAAGAGCAGACCACAAGCAGTGAGGCTGATAGCCAAAAGGCTGAAAAGAAGACCAGGGTGATTCTGTCTAACTCTCTTAAAGACATCTCCTCTTCTGCAAGACTTTCAGGAAAAATTGATCCTTTTGAGAGTCTAAACAGTGTAACCGTCAGAGTAAACGGTGAGGTGGCCCTCAAGATAAATGATCAGAACAAGGTTATAAAGCAGGGCTCATATAAATCAGGGGATGTGGTAAAGGTATCTGGCATACCTCCTATCAGAGTAAGTGTAAGTGATACTTCAAAAGTCAGGATCACCTACAGGGGAACTAATGTAAGTATTCCAAATACCACTCAGGCAACTTTTGCACTGCCACAGAAATAGGAACAGGTTTATATCATGGAATGGAAAGCACAGCCTATTGTAAGGCGTAAAAGCCGTCAGATAAGAGTAGGCTCTGTCAAAGTCGGTGGAGATGCACCAATTTCAGTTCAGTCAATGACTTCAACTGATACCATGGATGTAAAGGCAACCTCTGCGCAGATTAGAGCTCTTGAGCTTGCCGGTGCCGATGCCGCATTTGTAGTT
>JBJEWX010000033.1:0-17842 GCA_051885275.1 Succinivibrio sp.
TGAGGCATAGCCAGTGATTCAGGAGATACCAGATAAATTCTTGCATTATATAAAGATAAAGCCTCTGCTAAGGAGTGAACGGTTCTGCCGTATTTGAGATCACCTACAAAAGCGATTGAAATATCTTCAAGGCGCCCCTGGGTTTCTTTGATACTGAACAGATCAAGCATTGTCTGTGACGGATGCTGATTTGAACCATCACCGGCATTGATTACAGGTACAGGTGAAAGATCAGCTGCCAGTCTTGCAGCACCTTCCTTGTTGTGACGGATCACAAGGGCATCTGCATATGAGGTTATTATCCTCATTGAATCCATAAAGGTCTCACCCTTTTTACCAAGCGAAGTATTTGCTGCATCAGAAAAACCTATTACCCTGCCGCCTAATCTCTGAATGGCTGTCTCAAAGGATAATCTGGTTCTGGTTGAACCTTCAAAGAAGGTAACGCCAATTAACTTGTCTTTAAGCAGATCGTTTCTTGGGTGAGCTTTAAGCTCAAAGGCTGTTTTCAAAATAAGTTCAATATGCTCTTTTGAAAACTCTGAGATGGAGATGATATCTTTCTGGAAAAGTGGATTTGTCATTTTATGTCCCTTACACTGATTGAAAGCCAGTAAGAACGGGGACGCATTCGCTTTCAGGAGCGGTTGCGTTTTTTCGCTGTTCCTGAAAGCTACATTATACTCTAAATGAACCTAAAATTACGCTCACTGCAAAAATATAATATAAGGCATTTTTAGGTTATAAAAAAAACGCTTTCTAATCTGCTTGCGCTGCCACATATAAATTACAAAAGTGGTTCTGCTTACTGTCTTTCAAGTTTCTTATAAAAATAAAGACAGAGAATTACTGACAGAACAGAGCCTGCAACCGTTGCAAGACCCATTGGTAAAAGAGTGGATGGAAACAGGACTGAAGCTATATAGGCACCTGGTACCCTAAGGGTGAGTGTTGAAACAAGATTGTGGATAAAAGAGAGAAATGATCTGCCCAAAGCACAGAAATATCCGCTGAAACTAAAGGCTATTCCCGCAAAAAGACAGTCAAATATATATGCCTGAAGATAAATGCCTCCAGACTGTATTACTGCTCTGTCGTGGGTAAACAGCCTAACCATCTGCTCACTTTCAAATAAGGTAATAACTGATATAAAAAGACCAAAGACTGTTGCTATTACAACAGCATACTTTAGAGTAAGTTTTGCTCTGTCTTTTTTATCAGCTCCAATATTCTGAGCTCCCATCGCAGATACTGTTGATAAAAGGGAAGAGGGTACCAGAAATATAAAACCGATGATCTTCTCTACAATGCCAACTGCGGCAGCATCAACTATTCCTCTCATGTTAGCAATGACTGTGATAACAATAAACGCTACCTGAATAAAGCCATCCTGTACAAATATTGGTGTTCCTATTTTTAAAATTTTGTGGATAACTTTTTGGTGTGGCTTAAAAAAAGAAAGATGCTCCCTAGAGAGGCGATAACTTCTTAATATATATGCTAAAGCTGCAACAACACTGATTAACTGGGCAAAAGTGGTTGCAAGCGCAGCTCCTAAAGCCCCTAATGAGCACAGACCTATAAAGATATAATCAAGAATAATATTTGCCACACAGGCTATGGCAATAAAGTACATAGGGGTCTTTGAATCGCCAAGCCCTCTTAAAACAGCACAGATGACATTGTAGGCGGTAATAAAGGGAACTCCCAGAAAACATACCAAAAGATATGAACCTGTATGACTGACCGCCTCTTTAGGGGTATGCACCAGGGCTATGATGTCTTTGGTAAAAAATACTAAAACCAGGGTTGAGACAAGGGAGAAAAGCAAAAACAGTGTTACGGTATTGCCTATATTATAGGCAAGCAGCTTTTTATCTTTAGCTCCTGCCGCATGAGCGATGCTGACTGTCGAGCCCATTGCAAGCCCTACTATCATCACCGTCACCATATGCATTATCTGAGAGCCTACTGATACTGCTGTTGTACTTTCAACCCCGTTATACATACCAATGAAAAACAGATCGGCAATGCCGTAGAGAGTCTGCAGAAAATAAGCAAAAAAATATGGCAGTGAAAATATAACTATGTTTTTAAACACACTGCCTGTTGTCAGATCTCTTTGCACAGTCTCTCCATTGTTTGATTTTAATAGTGGTGATGCTTTAATTATTGTCCACAATAAAATTGCAGCTTCCTATTATAAATGCGGATAAATGCTTTTCAAATCTGAAAATAGCCATGACAGAGATTAAGGACAAATTTACAGATTAATAAAGATCAGATCGTCTGAAAATATGTCATTAAAAGAAAGGTGATAAAAATACGCATATCCTAATATCCAAACTAAGCTTCAAGACTAAGGTTAGTGCGCCGGGAGACTTTGGGGTTTTACATGTTCCTTGCATATCTTGACTGGGATTTATCAGTGAACTCTTCATCTTTTTTTAGGTCGGGCAATCTGATGATATAATGTCACCTTAACCGTAACTTATCTTTAAGTTTACATTTATTTAAATATTCGGAATTTTAATCATGCTTGATTATTTAAACAACGGCGTTAATCTGATAAATGACATTTTATGGTCCTATATCATTATCGCCCTGCTTATCGGAATTGGTCTGTTTTTTACCTTCAAAACCAGATTTGTTCAGGTAGGCTACATCTTTGAAATGGTACGCGTGTTAAAACACGGTATCAAAGGTCACAAAACCAAAGGCAAGGAAATAAGCTCCTTTCAGGCATTCTGCATCAGTACTGCATCCCGTGTGGGTGTTGGTAACATTGCAGGTATCGCCATTGCCATCACTTTAGGTGGTCCTGGCTCTATCTTCTGGATGTGGCTGATTGCTCTTATAGGCAGTGCTACAGGTTTTATTGAAAGTACTCTGGCACAGATTTACAAGGTACCCTTCAAAGACGGCGGATACCATGGCGGTCCTGCCTACTACATAAAAAACGCCCTAAGACAGCCTGCTGTTGCAGCCTTATTTGCAGTGCTCATTACCATCACTTTTGCTCTAAGCTATAATTCTGTTCAGTCAAACACCATTGCAATGGCGCTTAATGAGAGATTTGCATTTGATCCAATCATCACAGGTCTGGTTCTCTGCATTCTAACCTCAATGGTAATTTTTGGCGGTGCCCACAGAATTGCCAGAGTAACAGAGTTTTTAGTTCCTGTTATGGCTATCATCTATCTTGTAATTGCAGCTGTCATCATTGGCAAAAATCTGGGTGCGGTGCCAGGTGTTCTTGCTCTGATTTTCCATGATGCCTTCGCTCCACAAGCAGCTGTAGGCGGTGGTTTTGCAGCAGTTATCATGACTGGTATTAAACGCGGTCTGTTCTCAAATGAGGCCGGTGAGGGTTCTGTTCCAAACGCGGCTGCCTGCGCTGTAACCTCACATCCTGTAAAACAGGGGCTTATCCAGGCTTTTGGCGTTTTTGTTGATACCCTCTTTATCTGTACTGCCTCAGCAGCCATTGTCCTTTTGTCAGGCAAATACGAAATTGGCGGAGAACTTACAGGTATTGCCCTGGTTCAGAATTCACTTTCAAGTCAGCTTGGCGAATGGGCTGCATACTTCATGTCCTTTACCATCTCACTGTTTGCCTTCAGCTCAATTATCGGCAACTACTACTATGGAGAGGTGAACATTCAGTTTTTAACTAAGAATACCGTTGTCATGACTATCTTCAGAATGATTGTTGTATTCATGGTATTCTTTGGTTCATACGCTTCACTGTCTCTGGTATGGAATCTTGCAGATCTGTTTATGGCCCTGCTTGCAATGACTAACCTTTATGCCATCGTAAGACTTGGCAGGTTCGCTTATGCAGCTTTAGACGATTACAGAAAACAGAAGGCCTCTGGAATCAAAGAGCCTGCCTTTAAAGCTTCTACTCTTGATGATCAGAACGGAATTGCCTCATGGGGTAAGGAAGAGACCTACGATTATAAGGATTAGACTATAACCTCCTAATTGCAAAAACCGGATCGATGATCCGGTTTTTTATAAAAAGAACTTTGTTAATTCTTTAAGAGATTGTCATTTGCAAAGTAGTCAATTCTCATTGCCTTCTTTACATTTTCCATAGTCTTAGCGGCAGTCTGGCGGGCTACCTTTGTTCCCTGCTGCAGGATCTCATATACCTCTGGCAGTTTTGCCTCCCAAATACCTCGACGGGTACGGATTGGCTCAAGCTCAGTCTGCATTACGTTGTTTAGGAATTTCTTAACAACCACATCCCCTAAGCCACCACGCTGGTAATGAGCCTTCAGCTCATCAAGATTTGCATACTCAGGCAGGAAGGTTGCAAAGTATTCATCCTTACAGAACGCATCAAGATAGGTAAAGACAGGATTGCCCTCTACATGACCAGGATCTTCACGGCGAAGGTGAGTAGGATCGGTGTACATGGACATAACCTTCTTTTTGATGTCCTCTGCTGAGTCTGAAAGGTAGATACAGTTGCCAAGAGACTTACTCATCTTTGCCTTGCCGTCAATACCTGGCAGTCTTAAGCAGGACTTGTTTGAGGATAACACAATCTTAGGCTCAACCAGGGTCTGACCGTATACTTCATTAAACTTTCTTACAATTTCGCAGCACTGCTCGATCATAGGCATCTGATCTTCACCTGCAGGAACATCTGTTGCATTAAAGGCAGTAATGTCTGAAGCCTGACTTACAGGGTAGCAGAAAAATCCTAATGGCAGACTTGTCTCAAAATTCTTCTGTTTAATCTCAGCTTTAACAGTAGGATTTCTCTGGACTCTTGATACTGTTACAAGGTTCATGTAATAAACAGTAAGCTCTGCAAGCTCAGGGATCATTGACTGAATAAAGATATTGGATTTTTCAGGATCAATGCCACAGCTTAAATAATCAAGAGCCACCTGCATGATATTCTGTCTGACTTTTTCAGGGTTGTCGGCATTGTCAGTTAAGGCCTGGGCATCCGCAATCATGATGTAGATTTCATCATATAAACCGGAATTCTGCAGACTGACGCGCTCTTTTAGCGAACCAACATAGTGACCAACATGCAGACGACCTGTAGGTCTATCACCAGTCAGAATAATTTTTTTCACAATAAACTCCTACTTAATCCTTTCTGCCACAAACTAAACAATGTCTGTTTTTGACCATATCTCTGACAGGCACCTCATTGCTGTACTCTTTTGCGACTATCCTTGGATTTTTGAATCTTACAAAAAATTATTGCAAGTTTACCATATTTGCAGGCTTTGAGCATTCATAGTGTTGTCGGCATCCTAAAACTGTCGCAAATAACTCAGGATAGCAGAGTAAAAAGCTTATGAACTCACTTTTGATGTTTGGTCAGACCAGCCTAACACTTTTTCTGTTTCATGAAATCTAAGCAGTCTGCCTTCAGATACCTATTTGCTGTTTACCAAAGAGCCTTGATGACAGTTGTGGCTAAACAGGCTAATGATTTTGGCAGTACCAGCTCAGTGTGAAAAGATATGTAATTTGGTGGATTTTAATATTAAGATCTCAGACCTATCAAGTTAAATTCCTTGTGCTTTGTTATTTGTTTTTGTACATAAGGACTACTGTCTCTATGTGGCTCGATTGCTTCATCTTGATGTCGAGTGTGTAGCCAAATTCGCGTTCGTTCGCGGGAATTTATTAAAGCGTGTTTTTGCCGTAAAACACACCGATTTTTACCACTGTACGTTCTCGGAAACAGGACAAAGGCCTTGCTCCTACTTATAATATGCAAACGCACAGATTTGCCGAGCTCTTCAAGACTTCGCTCTGAGAGAACAAGTCTGGAATCCCATCGCCTCAACTCTTGGTCTGGATACATCATACGTGTAGGAAAGCTCCTTCTTTATGATTTTCCAGTATACATTCTCAAATAGGTTGCTCTGCAGTTCCCTCCCGTATCACCCGGATGACTGCAGCATCGGAAATCTCAAAGACAGAAACATCTCCAAGCAAATGTCCGTGAACTAGAACATAGTACTCTGCGAGCGTCTCTGCTTTTCCTTTGTATACCGATTCCTTCATGCAAAGAATCTTCTGTGTTCTGGCAGGCAAAAAACCAAAGTAAAATACAGCCTCGTCCAAGCCCATCAACTTTACACTCGGAACATTCCCTGAATCAGTCCACGTATAACATTTGCATTCAGCCATGATCGACCTGTCAGCATTGGCAAGACCAAACTTGTGGTCCTTTGGCGGTCTGCCGATGGGGATTGCCACTTCCTGCTCAAAATAGGTATCTCATTTTTCTTCGAGAATCGTTTACACTAATTCTTGGAACTGTCGTCCAACTTCCGAATGGTTAGAATTTAAATTTGACATCAATACTCCTTCCGGTCGGGATTATTGCCAATCTACCGTTATATACGGCACAATCACATCATAGAACTTCTTTGACCATTCTGCATGGAACTTTGCCATCTGCGGCCAGTCATCCTCGTTTTCAATGCTCACGTTATCAAGCTGAATAAATACCTTTGATAATTTGATATCATCTCCACGGTTCCACTGAAGTTCCGTTCCCAGCTTCGATTCAATCTCACTCTTGTGCTGGTAAAGAGCATCAAACGCAGCTTTGTTCTCTAATCTCTCCGCTCTGGCAAACACGACCTCTGAACGGGCAGAGTCAAAATTCGCAACACAACAGAGGTAGAACCCTCCAATGCCAAAGAAGCCGTTTATCCAGTTGTCCTTACTCGGATTTACATTGCTGAAAGAGCCGGGATTACCATGAGCCTCATGGATTTGTGCTAGGGCGTACGTCCAATAACGTTTTCTAATCTCAAATCTCGTTTCAGAGGAATCACCGCCTATACAGAGATGCTCTCCTGCCATGGATAACGCTGTCGTGATACGGTCAAAATGGGAGATTATCCAATCAAATATTTTCTGTTGCTCGTCTGGATTGAATACATCTGCATTCTCCTCAATCACGATTGAACGTGCTGTACCTGTCGGTTTTGAGAATTCCCAATTTAGGTTCTCGCCAAATTCGGCCTCAATCTGCTCTTTTAATTCTTTGAGGCGATTATAAATATCCACATTATAGGTGTAGATGCCCATCTTGATTCGTTTACCAAATGGGATTGAAAAGAATAGGTGATAACCGTTCGCTCCTATATTCACATCGTAATAACTTAGACCAGCAGCCTTCTTTTTTGCTATGTCACTTGATCTGCCGAGCTCACTAGCATAGTTTACGAATGCCGTCCAGAATTGCAGTTTTTGATCATCTCCGGAGACTTCTGAACTTTCCTCATAGTCAGGTACGTTCACCTTTACTTCCTCCAACTCCTCCGGGATTTCTCGTCCATCTTTGACAAACGAAATGCCGATCAGTTTTTCAAACTGCTCCTTGTCGAATTGCAGGTTCCAGCGTTCCTGCATAAATATAAGAAGCTTTTCTGTTCTGTTGTATATCTCAAATGCAGTCCAATCCTGCAGTTTGGATACCTCTATCTCTGAGTGAGAGCCATTCTCGTACCCGCGACGTCCTGTGTTTTTGGAATGCTTCTTATCATCAAAGCTATCATTCTGCAAAGCCGAGTTTACGCTCTGAGATAACGGCAGCAGGTTTCCAAGTGCTCCTGAAAGCATCTTGATTTCGGAATCCTTAAACTGCCTATACATATTACGCCAGTAATGCTCCGTCGGTGTCTGAGGGAGGATATGCTCGATAGACACTTTATCCTTCTCTGACTTTGTAAACATTGACCACGTACAGAAACGATCTATATTATTTTTCTCTGCCAGCTTGCCCTCATATTCATAAAAGAAGTAGCGCAGACTGCTCCAGTCGTAGTAGCCATTTCCTGTAGAAAAATATTTCTCGATTCTGGTTACAAAGTTCTGCTTGGCATAAGAACTATCGTTCGTAGCCCTGTCATAGATTTCTTTTAAGAGATCATTAATATCTGTTTCTTTCTCATACACCTGATGCGCAGCTCGATAATAATCACTGCTTCCATAGGATGCACTAAAATTACCCAAGCGAAATGCTATAAAGATAAAGCGTTCGATAGCATCAAAGATTTTAATTCTACTGTTAGCAGAAATATCCTTTCGACTGAGGATCGCAGTAACTAGAGGTCTGAAATAACCGATACCGATACGGTTAAGTCTATCAACTCGATTTTTTTCTTCAGAAGTAAGGTCACTTTCAAACGGGAAATAGGAATTATACCAGTACTTAGCCATATCTTTGAGGCTGTTGACATAGTCATCGATTTCGTTTGGTTGGAGTTTGGATACCTCTATGATTTCCTGCTCTTCTGTTTCGATAACTTCCGTGTCTTCAGCGTCAGTTACATTATCACTGATAACCGACTCTGACTCTGTCTCAACGAGAACGGGTGTCTTTTCAAATATGCCCTTTGACGAGAACTTTCTCAGAAGGAATTTGATATAGTCATCGCCACGTTTACGGGAATACATAAAATAGATAATCCAATGTGCACGCAGGAAGTCATCGTCAGAAAGAGGAACACTCTTGTTCCTACCAAGCTGATAGTAGACTTCCTTCCAAGCGTCATTTACCTTCTTGCGGAGAGCAGACTTGTCAGTCTCATCGAAGTCCTTATCATAAAGCGTTGTCAAATAAATCAGTCTGTTTTTCAACAGTTCAAGATTCGTCAGCTTCTTGCCACGATTGTTCATGGTCTCAAAAGCTACAAATACATCATAATCGTCGTCGATTTCATGGAGATTAAACATCAGGCGCTGTGTGAGTTTTTTATACAGCGTATTTACTGCCTCAAGCCCGCCTTCTCCGGACTCATCATATAGTTTCCTAATGTTCTCTGCAAAAAAGTTCTTTGCAAACTTGAGATTCTTCGTATAGTATGTCTCATTCACTGCGCCAGAATACGGCTCATCGAACACCTTATATTTCATGTATTCTGCGCTGGGATTGTCGACCTCATAGCCAAAAATGTATGTTGTTACTACTCCGTTTGGCGGTCTTTTTTTGCAGATGTATTTTGAGACAATCTCTTCGACCGTTTCATACCCCAGCGTGATTTCTTTATCAGACTTACCCTTGTTCTCATCTAAACTGCGCACAAATCCCACGATCTCGTTCAAGAGAATGACAAACGTGGTGATGCGCTGCTGACCATCAACGATATGGCAAGGCGTATATCCGTTCTCGACCAGCCACAAGTCAGCGCCCCAGCTGTCGATCTTCTCTTGTTTTAGTGGCTTAAGGGACAGGAGACCTGTATAGTGATAACGGTCAGCCTGAAGGTTTACAAGGTCGTCCCAAAAATCCACCAACTGTTGCTGCAACCACGCATAGCCACGCTGATAGTCAGGGATCCGGAATAATCTATTTTGAAATAGCTTCGACAATGACTGCAGCTCATTTGCCATAATATGTTTCCTCCTTTATCTTTTTTCCCAGATAGTTACACTTTTACGAAGAGCCACTCTGCCGTATTTCTTCATCTGTTGGCTACTATTCCCTTTTGGTTGCTTAAGGCAGTATACACTAATCGGCTTGAATCCAAACAGTTCGGCAAAGCTGGTAGAGAGATAGTCAACATGAATAACTTCTCCGCCATATCTCACATTATCATTCACAAATGCAACCATAGCGCCTTCCTAGCGACCCCGATACAACTCTGCCTAAATGAAGGCTAGCTCGGTAAAGTAACCCTACCTTAGGAGACAGAATTTGATTGAATTGTTTGATACAATATAATCGAATCTATCTGTTTTTGGTAGTATTCCTTTAAAGTGTTAAATATCACGAAAGTGATCTTTAACATTTTCTACCTATAATAATACTGCGGGCTGGAGGGAGGCTATCGTCTCGACCTCATCTCCTCTGCTCGATCGTTTTATGATCAAGGACTCAACCCAGTATGCCGTTAACTTGGTAGGTCAGTGATCAAGTTGCTGCTGACCGACTGCGCCTGAAACGGTATTTCCCTTTGCCGAATCCGGAAACTGGCTCAATGATACCCTGCTCTGCCATTTCCTTCAAAAGCACAGAAGCCATTGACGCTTTCATATCAAGCACGCGCATGACATCCAACCGTCCAAAGATCGTCTGGCCTTGAAATTTTTCGCAAAGTTTCAGGATATGCCCGTCGTTTTAGCTGTAAATCTATTGTCAATATCCGCTTTTATAACCTCAATGTCCGGTTTTTCATCTTGAATGTCCGGTTTTGCCCTCTCAATGTCCGGTTTTTCCGTTACCTTGAAAGCTCCGCTGATATGCAATGTCCTGTTTTCTTGCCACCGGAGGTAAAATAAATTTCCTCCAGATCAGCACCTATACAAAAAGAGATTGTTTCACGAGCTTTCTTCAAAGCTTTTTTAACTGGCTTGGCAAAAAAACGGCTGCGAAGCGTTCCCATATTCCTCAAGCTTATGTAAATCTTTACATAACCGAATTCCACGAAAACCTCTTCCGAAAACTGATCCAGCAGATCTCTGTTTATGACGACCACTTCACCGTCCGTTTCAAATCGGTGCTTGAGTTCGTCATCAACGAATAAGAGCAGGCTTGCTCATGGAAATTTCTCCCAGAGCAGCCTGCTCTCTTTTTATCTTTTATGACATCCAATCACGAGCCACCCTATAAAACAGCTCGTTCGATAAGTTCCCCTAGAGAGTTTTTATTAATTGAACCATCTTTTGCAAAAAGTCTGGTGTGCAGAAATGGCTTAAAATAAGGCTTTGCTCACTCCTTAGTCCCTGTCCCTTGACATTAATACCACCGTCTCAATATGAGAGGAGTATGGGAACATATCAAAGCCCCTGACTTCACATACTTTAAACCCATTTTCAGTCAGGGTTTTCACATCGCGCTCTAAGGCTTTTAGTGAGCAGAAGATATAGCTTAATTTTAACGGACCTTTAATTTTGCTTAAAGCCTGACAGCAGTCCTGACCAATGCCCACTCTTGAAGGATCGCAGATTATGGCGCTGATATTATCCTTTGCAGCAAGTTCTCTGATGCTGTCTTTAATATCTGAGGTAATAAAAGTCACATTATCAATATGGTTTAGTCTGGCATTCTCTTTTGCAGCCTCAATTGACTGAGGAACAATTTCCACCCCGGTAACATGAGCAAAATGTTTTGCAAGACAAAGTGTCATGGTACCCACACCGCAGCATAAATCCAAAGCTTCAGTGCTTTTAGCCTCCCCGTTATCATCTTTACAAAAGGAAACTGCATAATCATACATGCGCTCTGCAACCGGGTAATTTACCTGTAAAAAGGTGTGGGGACCTGCCTGATACCGGTTGCCGCAAAGTTCAAGCTCAATAAAATCATCGCCAAAGAGCTTTTCAGTATGAGAGGACATAATCCTGTTGCCAGGATCACTATTGATATTCAGGTAAAAAGAATCAACAAGATCAGAGAGCTCAGCTGTAAGCTTTGATTTAACACTCTCATCAGGCATACATCTTAGCACCAGCACGGCCATTTTCCCTTTTCCGCTGTCCCTGAGCATCATTGAGCGTAAAAGCCCTTTAGGATTATCTTCAGAGAAAACATCAAAGCAAAGCTCTGTCAGGATTTTACAGATTCTTTTACTGAAGGATGAGAACCATAAAGGCTCTAAAGAGCATGCATCAACTTCAGTGACATCATGGGAGTGAACCTTGTAAAAACCGCTTATTATTCTGCCGTTTTCGCTGGCAAAATAGCGGATGCTCTTAAAGCGGCAGGGATTGCTCAGATCGGACTTTTCAATAGAAAGATCTAAAGTCCATTCAATGCCTGCAGCCTTAAGAGACTGTCTTATCATGCTCTTTTTTTCTCTTAGTGTTGCCTCATAGGTCATAGGGCCAAATGACATAACTGAGAGCAGAGACTTGTCATACTCCTGCATTCTGTCTTTTGAAGGTCTGACTATTTCCTCTACAATACCAGGGCGTCTTTTTGATCCTTTAACAAAAGGCTCACCTATAAGACACCTTGCAATCTCACCTTTAATAACCCCCTCAAGATAGATTTCATCCCCCTGATAAAAGGCAATTCCCTGTCCTTTGTCATTGAGTCTGGCCACAGTTAATAAAACTGAGGCTCCATCAGACATCTTAGAGTTCATATGATTCTGATTCAAAGAAGAGATATCCTGTGACATGGTATTTCAAGCAGTAAAAAGATGATATATTCTAGCAGATACTTGAAACAATTCTAAGTATAAGCTAACAATATCAGAAGAGAATAATCCTAAGTAAGATATCAGTTTTGAGGATACAACATGACAAAGAATTCAAAAGCAGTATGTCTTTTAGCTTTATGCGCAGGTGCGGCAGCTGTTCTAAACGCCTGTACTAATCCTACAACTGAGGCAGGATCAGTTAATACCTACTATGAAGGTACAATCACTGACATGGAGGCAATTGATCTTACCACCAAAAAAAATGATACCGGCTCAAATGCTCTTTTAGGAGCAGTAGGCGGTGCTGTTATCGGAAATATTATTGGCAATAACTCAACCGGCACCCTGGTTGGGGCGGGTGTGGGAGCGTTAATTACAGGAGGCGCCTCAAATCTTGCAAACAGGCATGACGGTGTACGCCTCAGTGTTGACTCAGATAACGGACCTTTAATTGTAGACATGCCTTTTTCATGCAGATATGAGGTTGGAAAGAGAGTGCGTCTTATCTCAGGCAGCAGTACAGGCTCTGTAATGGTTGAAGAGGACAACGGACATTTTGCAACCGCCACAGAAGACAGCTACAGCAAGTGTCCTGCAGTTTACGATAAAATTAAGGCTGCAAAATAGGAGCATCCGATAAAAACACTGTTCGTATCGGTATAGAAAATAAAAAGGGATTTGCTCAGGATAAGTGGTGGCCCATTCCTGACTTGAACAGGAGACCAAACGATTATGAGTCGTCTGCTCTGACCAACTGAGCTAATGGGCCATCTGTGATGGTGGTATTCTACATATACTACTTCTTTTCGTCAAGTTTATTGATGCTGATAATTTGTTTTTGTAACTCTGTATATTCCGTCATCGCATCAAGATTGTTCTGATTAAGCTGAAGCTTTAAAGTGGCAGCTCTTTCTTTTAACGGTCTGGCAATCACCATAGCCAGAATATCCGCAAAATACTCTATTCTGTCAACTAAGGAGAGTTCTTTTACCTGCCCATCCTTCTCAAAGGATAAGTTAAGCGGAGCGTCAATTAAGAGACGGACAATCTTATCAAGCTCGGTGCCCCGGGCAATTTCTATAAATTTGGCAGGAGTCATATCCTTGTTTTCAAGCACAGTATCAAGTAGTTGCTTAAGCTCACTTACTCCCTGTACATTAAGACTCTGACACAGCGAAACAAACTGCTCTAGGGCAAACTCATGATAAACATTCATCACCACTGTAGGCTGCTGAATTACAAATGCCATAAGTTTTCTCATAGGTGTCTTTAAAAGATCATTTGAGCCTTTTAAAGGGCTACTCTCAGAGGTTGAGATTTTTTCTGAGACTCTCTTTGACTCCTCCTTAGGAGTAGTCTTTAACATATCGTATAGCTGATTTTCAGATATTCCTGAAGGTTTTGACAGAAGCTTTAAGGATACAGACTGCAACGATAAAAGAGGAATAGCCTTAATCTTTTTTATGGTATCTGCAATAAAAGAGGATAAAGCATTCGGATCTTTTAAATCATACTGCTGTGAGTTGTGCAGAATCAGAAACTCAGGATAGGACATTGCCTCATCAAGATATCTTATAAAGGCTGAGACCCCCTGCTCTTTAACTAAAGAATCAGGATCGTGCTCAGGAGGCAGAAAAGCAAAGCGGATCTCCTTGCCATCCTGCAGGATAGGGGTAACTGTCTCAAGAGCATGCCAGGCTGCGTTTCTTCCGGCATTGTCACCATCATAGCAGCAGATAACCTTATCTGTGTAGCGGAACATCTCCTTTATCTGCTCTGGGGTGGTTGCGGTTCCTAATGAGGCCACAGCATAGGAGCAGCCGGCCTGTCTTACTGAGATTACATCCATATAGCCTTCAACCACCACAATCCTATTTGGCCGGTTGTTATTAGCCTTTAAGGTCTCATAAAGTCCAAACAGCTCATTACGCTTTTTATATATCGGAGTTTCCTTAGTGTTAAGATACTTAGGCTTGTCATCGCCCAAGGTTCTTCCACCAAAACTAATGATCCTGCCACGTCTGTCAAAAATTGGGATCATAACCCTGTTTCTGAACATTGAATGGATTCCGTGCTCATTTTGAGACAGCATTCCAATATCAAGCAGTTTCTGAATATCCTCTTTGTCTTTACACAGTTTTTTCTGCAGAAATTTTGGATCTGAAGGAGCAAAGCCTAATCTGCATTTAACAATGGTTTCATCACTTAAAGATCTTTTGTTTACAAAATAATCAAGACCTGCAGCTCCTGATGGGGCTTTTAATTCAGAGCAGAAAAGAGTGGCGCACTTGTCCATAAGATCATAGTACTCCTGTATCTTAGAGTACTCTTCCTTAGACTTTCCACCTGCCTCATACTCAATTTCAATGCCGGCATTGTTTGCTATTTCCTCAACTGCCTCCACAAAACCTAAGTTCTTAAACTTCATCAGAAAATCAATAACATTACCATGCTCTTTACAGCCAAAGCAGTAGTAGGTCTGTCTTGCAGGGGAAACACTGAAGGAGGGGGTCTTCTCATTATGAAAAGGGCAGCAGCACATATAGCTTGCACCGCTCTTTTTTAAAGTAACATACTGACCTATAAACTTCTCAATGGGTACATTTGGTAAGAGTCTTTCTGTAATAAAACTTTTCTTGATAAATGCCATATGTACCTCCATGAATTTATTTCATTATACTTCAGGCAGGGTATATATGATAACTGACAAATTCTGCTTACATGGTAGAATAGTTGCAAATTATGATTAGGTACAAAAGATTATAGCAGGAACATCATGTCAACCTATATTTTTGGCGATCTGCACGGCTGCTACAGCGAGTTTTCAGCTCTCCTTGATAAGATAAAGTACGATGAGGGCAGCGATGAGCTACTGTTTACAGGTGATCTTATAGGAAGAGGTCCTAAACCTGTGGAAACCCTCAGTCTTCTTATAGACTTAAAGAGCAGACACCCGGCCCTCATTCATTCGGTTTTAGGAAACCACGATTTAAACTTTCTGTCAGTTTTTTACAACCGGCACAAGGCTCGTGCCAAAGACAATCTGGATGTGATTATAAAGAGCTCAAAAGTTGCAGAATTTGTGGATTTTTTAACCCACACTCCTTTAATTTATGTTGATCCTCAAAAGAAACTGTCAGTAACTCATGCAGGTATCTATCCTATGTGGACTACCGATGAGGCTCAAAAGCATGCACAGGTCATCCACAATCTGCAAAATGAGCCTGAACAGTTTAAGGTTCTGCTGTCAAATATGTACTCTGATCATCCGGTGCTCTATTCAGATGATCTTAAGAAAAGTGATCTTAACTACTGGCGGTTCATCATTAACTGCTTTACCAGAATGAGATTATGCACAAAGTCCATGGAGCTTGATTACGGCCATTCTGACTGCTCTGTTGAAGATGCTGAAAAAGACAGGGTTTATCCATGGTTTGAATTCGGCCGTCCAAATTACTATAAGAATGAGGAATTCACCTTGTTCTTTGGCCACTGGGCAGCCCTTAACACCATGTGCAACAGGGAGAACATTATTGCACTTGACTCAGGCTGTGTCTGGGGAAATGAGCTTACCTGCTATCATTTAGAGCAGAAAAAGAGGATCACAATCCCCTCTTCCATGCCAAAGCGCAAATAAACTCTGCTCTTTTCAGCTTTTCTTATCTGTTTTCCTGATTGCTCACATACATCAGGAATTCAGATAGTTATTTTCACCTGCACTATTTTTCTCGTCTAATAGCATCTTATATTAAAAAGTGTATAATTTAGTTGTATTTCTGACATTTTAGTTATCTGTTATCTTTCAGAGGGTATATGAACACTAATAATGACGTAGCTTTAGGCTTTGCGTCTAAATGCTTTTTTAGCGCAAGCGGATACCTTAGCTTAGGAATTTGTCTGACTCTCTTTGCAGGCATTCATCTGTGGGCGGATTTTGTAGGCTCCTCGGTTCTTGCCGTATCAGTAAGCTTTATCCTTTTATTTATTCTGTCAGCAGGCCTTTCTCTGGTGCTGATGCACTACCTTACAAAAAGGATAAGCCCAAGAGAGTTTTTTGAGCATGATATTCTGGTCTGCATGATTGGAATGATTTTTATTGCTCTTGCCATAAATCAGGCAATGCTTTTTGTTGGAATAATCATTACCTCAGGAGCTCTTGCTGTTTTTACCTTTGAGAATATCAAAAGACATATAGATGCTCTAAGGAGAAAAGACTACACAGGTCTTTGCGGCTGGATTTCAGGCCCCCTCCTTTCACTTACGGTTTTACTGGTTTTTTCAGATTATGCGCTTGTGGTATTAAGACTTCTGTTTGCACACTTTGCCCTAATCTCGTTCTGGTACTGGATTAAAAGACTCGACAGACACGAATCTTTTGATGAACTGCCTAAGTTTCTGTCTCACAAAGGACAATAGTAAAAATATACATCGCTTAGGATCACTTTGAAGATGATAAACATTTACAAATATCTATTTGCTCTTCCTGCACTGCTGTCCTGTGCTTCATCACATGCAAGCGAGGAGCCTCTTTTCTCTGCGACACTGTTTTACGGTATCAGATATGAAATGATTATCTTTGCCCTAATGCTTGTGGGGGTGGCAGTTTTTTATAAAAAGACCATGCAGGTTGCCGTAGTGGGGCTTTTAACCCTCTGCTTTTATAAATATGAGTTTATTGATAATTTTTCTGTCATAAAACTGCTTGCAGGCTATACAGATCAAAACGGAGATCATGTTAGCGGCTCATGGAATACCTATGTTAATCTTGCGCTGATGTTACCGGGCTTTGCGGTTTTGGCAAAAATATTTGAGGACTCAAAACTGCCAAATCTTATCCCAAGGTTTCTTCCATCTGGCAAGGCGGGGGCTTTTTCACTCCTGCTCTGTGTCTTTATCCTGAGCAGCTTTCTTGACAATATTGCCGCAGCCATGATTGGAGGCTCAATTGCACTTGGCGTGTTTGCAAGAAAAGTACATATTGGTTATGTTGCTGCCATCTGCGCCGCCTCAAATGCGGGAGGCTCTGGATCAGTTGTAGGCGATACCACAACCACGCTTATCTGGATCCATGGAATTGATCCGCTTTTTATTGCAAAAGCCTATCTTCCGGCACTAACCGCCTTTATTGTCTTTGCCTACTTTGCGTCAGCGCAGCAGACAAAGTATCAGTCCTTTGTGGTTTCAGACTCACAGGGCAATTCAGTAAGCCTTGGTAGGATTGCAGTTATCATTATGATTTTAACAGGTGCCATCCTGTTTAATTACCTCTATGAGTTCCCGGCCTTAGGCATCTGGATTGCTATTCTGTTAGGACTGCTCATTACCAGAATTGATTTAAGGGCAGTTAAAAGCTCCATAGAGAGTACCGTGTTCCTGGTGTGTCTGGTATTTGCAGCTCAGCTTGTACCTATTGAATCTGTGCCTGATGCCTCTGTGCTTTCAACTATGGCTATAGGCTTTGTATCCTCTGTGTTTAACAATATACCTCTAACACAGCTTTGCCTTATCAAAGGAGGTTATGACTGGGCCCTTATTTCTTTTGCCGTAGGATTCGGCGGCTCCATGATCTGGTTTGGATCATCTGCAGGTGTTGCCGTGTGTGATCAGTTTACCAAGGCAAGAAGCTTTGTAAACTGGTTAAGATACGGCTGGCATATTCCTGTATCTCCCAGATCTCATATGTGCTTCTCGGCGTCTTT
>JBJEWX010000034.1:0-3574 GCA_051885275.1 Succinivibrio sp.
AAAACTAGATGACCTTATCAGGGCTTCCATTGGTGTTGTCAAAGGTGATCTGTATGTTGTGCTTACAGGATGCTCAGGCGAACTTGTAGGCGATGATATCGGGTCAGTTGTACGAAAATATCAGAAAAACGGCTACCCGGTTGTATTTGCCGATACCGGCGGTTTTAAGGGAACTAATCTTGATGGTCATGAGATTGTTGTAAAGGCAATTATTGATCAGTTTGTTGGCGACTATGACGGTCCAAAGACCAGGGGACTTGTTAATCTGTGGCTTGAAACCCCTTATTTCTCTCAAAACTGGAGAGGAGATCATCTTGAGATTGTAAGGCTTTTACGAGGTGCAGGCTTTAAGGTTAATGTTCTGTTCGGACCTGAAAGCGGCGGTACTGAAGAGTGGAAGCAAATCCCTAAGGCTGATTTCAACCTGTTAATTTCAACCTGGAATGGCTTAAAGATTGTTAAACACCTTGAAAAGAAATATTCACAGCGCTATCTGCATATACCAGAGCTGCCTATAGGTGAGGAAGCTACAACCGCCTTTTTACGCAAGGTAGTTGAGTTTGCTGGAATTGATAAAACCCCATCTGAGGAGCTTATTAAGAAAGAGTCAGAGCTTTATTACTACTTCCTTGAGCATTTCTCAAACTTCTTCTCAGAGTACTGGTATGGTCTTCCAGCTAAATTTGCAGTCGCCGGCAATGCAACTGAAGTATTAAGCTACAGCAAATTCCTGGCAGACCAGATAGGACTTATACCTGTAAAACAGATTATTGTAGACAATCCTCCTGAGAACCTGAGAGATGAGATTAGTTCCTACTTTAAAAACCTGTCAGAGGGAGTAAGCGTTGATGTTGAGTTCCTTGAGGATGGTTATCTTGTGGAAGAGTCTTTAAGAAATACAGACTTTGGTGCAGGTGTCCCTCTGATCTTAGGAAGCACCTGGGAGAGCGATGTGGCAAGGGATAAAAAGGCTCTGCTCATTGAAGTATCTTCTCCATCAACAGAAACTCTGGTTATAACCAGAAGTTTTGCAGGCTACAGAGGTGCGCTCAATTTCATTGAAAGGATCTACTCACAGGCTGTGGGCGGCAAATAATAATTTACATACTGATTTACAGATTAATATTACAGATTTAGAGGAAAAATCATGACTATCAGACAGATTGCAATTTATGGCAAAGGCGGTATTGGTAAATCAACCACTACTCAGAATTTAACAGCAGGTCTTGCTGAAAGAGGTAACAGAGTGATGGTCGTAGGATGCGATCCTAAGGCTGACTCAACAAGACTTCTTCTAGGTGGTCTGGCTCAGAAAACAGTGCTTGATACCTTAAGAGATATCGGTGAGGATATTGAACTTGGCGATATTCTAAAAGAAGGTTTTAAAGGCACAAGATGCGTTGAATCAGGTGGTCCTGAGCCTGGTGTGGGTTGCGCAGGTCGAGGCATTATTACCGCCATCAACCAGCTTGAAAGACTTGGAGCCTACACGGATGATCTTGACTATGTATTCTATGACGTTCTAGGTGACGTGGTCTGCGGTGGTTTTGCTATGCCAATCCGTGAGGGTAAAGCTAAGGAAATCTATATCGTAGCTTCAGGTGAAATGATGGCTTTATATGCTGCAAACAACATTTCAAAAGGTATTGCAAGATACGCCCGAGCAGGTGGTGTAAGATTAGGTGGTATCATCTGCAACAGCCGTAAGGTTGACCGTGAATATGAGCTTGTTGAAGCCTTTGCAAAAGAGCTTGGAACACAGCTTATTCAGTTTGTGCCAAGAGACAATGAGGTTCAGAGAGCCGAAATCAGAAGAAAGACTGTGATTGAGCATCATCCAGATGTACCTCAGGCAGATGTCTACAGAGAGCTTGCCAAAAAGATTGAGGAGAACCAGAGCTTTGTAATTCCTAAGCCTCTGACTCAGGACAGACTAGAAGAGATCCTGCTTGAGTATGGTCTAATGGACATTTAGTATTCTATACCCTCAAAATGCCTGACCTAAAGTCAGGCATTTTTATATGAAATGAACTTTCCTTGCAACTTCTTCCATCTAACTTTGTAATTTTGCAGCTGTTCTTCCCTTCTGACTTATAAGCCGATCAACTTATATAAGCAGGCTATAACTGTTAATTCTTAAATAGTATTAGCCTTTTGATTTAAATGATCCAAAATGAAACTGTTATCAAATGCTTTTTACTGACAGTTTATAAGTTAAGGAATCTTTATGGCACATATTCTCCCACCATTTAGAGCTGATCACGTTGGCTCATTTTTAAGATCAGAAAAAATTACAATTTCTAGAAGTCTGTTCAACAGGAAAATTATTTCAAAAGAAGAACTGACCCGGGTTGAAGACGATGAAATTGCCCATCTTGTTTCACTTGAAAAAAAGTATGGCCTTAAGGCTGTAACCGATGGTGAATTCCGTCGCGCCTTCTGGCATCTGGACTTTTTAGCTGCCCTTGATGGAATCGAACACATTGGAGCTAAAAACTGGTCTACCCACTTTGAGGGGGTACAGCCAAAGGCTGAGACGGTTAGAATTGTAGGTAAGGTTGGATTTTCTGAGACTCACCCCTTTGTAGAGGCCTTTGACCGACTCAAAAAGATTGCTCCTGATTCACTAATCAAATACACCATCCCATCCCCTTCAATGCTCTATCAGATCTGCGTTGTAAGAAACAAGGATTATGAGCCTATTGATCTGTACAGAGATAATGACGAGCTACTGTTTAATGATATAGCCAGCGCCTGGATTGAATGTCTTAAGATCCTATACAGCCATGGATGTAGATACCTGCAGATCGACGACACCTCATGGGGTGAGTTCTGCTCTGAGGAAAAAACCGCTCTCTACTCAGGATATGGTCGCGATCTGAAAAAGGTGCAGGAAGAATATGTAAAGGTTATCAACAAGATAGCTGATGCAAAACCAGCCGATCTAACCTTAACCATGCACATCTGCAGAGGCAACTTCCGCTCTACCTGGTTCAGTTCAGGCGGATACGAGCCTGTTGCGAGCTTGCTCTTTGGCAGCTGCAGGGTTGACGGATTCTTTTTGGAATACGACTCAGACAGATCGGGTGATTTCAAACCATTGAGATTTATTAAAGATCAGACTGTAGTATTAGGTCTTATCACCTCCAAGTTCCCTGAGCTTGAAGATAAGGAAACAGTAAAGCAAAGGATCAGGGAGGCTTCTGAGTATGTACCGCTTGAGCAGCTTTGTCTGTCAACCCAGTGCGGTTTTTCTTCAACAGAGGAAGGCAACAAGCTGACTCAACAGCAGCAGTGGGATAAAATCAAACTGGTAACTGAAATTGCAAAGGAAGTATGGCCAGATGCCTAACTTTTAGCTTTGTGATCCTCCCACTAGCAAAAGTGGGGGGCAATTACAAAAACACTCAGAGCAATTTCTTCTGTCAACCGGTATAGGAGGCTGTTTTTTTTGAAAGAATGCTTCCTAAAATACAGTCTGAACCATCTTCAATTTTGCTTTTAGGCGCTCCTTTTTGGAATCTTACCTAAGATCTTTAGAAATTTAGCTTAAAAAGATCTTATAGATTAATTA
>JBJEWX010000035.1:0-3551 GCA_051885275.1 Succinivibrio sp.
GATAAAGCGACCCTGCATCTGACCGACCCTGTCATTGTCAACTGAAGCGTAATAGGTAACAGCATCAGTATTCTTAATGAGCCTGTCATAACTTATAACTGGAATATGTTTTTCAAGAGCAGGGGATAGAACCTCAACAAGAGAGTCATCATCAACAGGAGTGATAATCAGCAGATCAACATTCTGGTTAATCAGTCTTGTGATCTGTCTTTTCTGAAGATCTGCAGATAGTTCTCCAGCAAAATAAAGCTCAGTTGAAAAGCCTGCCTGCTGAAGTTTTGTGTTTAGTAACTTTCCTTCAGTGTACCATCTCTCTTCAGTCTGAGTAGGCAGTGCTATTCCAACTGTATAGGCATTGGCAGAGACAGAAAAGAGGGCTGAAGCAACTAGTGCAGCAACTTTTGTGAATGATTTTAGTTTCATGTTAATAAAGATATTTAAAAACTACAGTAAATCAGCGTCAGGTCAGAATTATAAACAACTTAGGAATGATAACGGCATTGAGGTGGCAATTTACAGCCGGTTTATGCCTGAATTGATGATGGTGATCACAAAATATATATGAAAATATTCAGTACTTGATTTTAATAAGTTCAAGAAACGGCTTTAACATAAAAAGATATGCAGGATAAAGCAAAGATATAAATTATAGGCTGATACAGAAATCATAAATAGCAGAAACTGTTATCTTTTTATTGTTAGAGGTACTGCAAGCCCTAAGAGTGAATGGCTTATACATGGGGTTCATATAAATAATTGTAATATTTTCAGATAATATGGTTACATAAATAGATATAACAAACAATAAACATTGAGCTTGTGTTAAGAGCCTACTCATGAAGTAGAGCTCCACTGAAAAAGCATACAATTCTAAGAAAGTTACGCTATTACTTGAATGAGAACTCTGAGAAGATATTTAAATTATTGAATAATAAATATTAGAATTTATAAATATCAGATATTAAATAATCTAATTAATATAGAAAGATATAAATAATGTGATGACTTGCACTATTCTTGATTGTCATTATTTTAAAATCTTGAGTATTGTTTATTTTTTTATTATGTTACAGCCTGGGAACAGGTATATGCATTAAGGATAATTATCTGTAGATATATAAAACTATGAATACCGTATGCCATACGGAAAAATAAGCCTGCTAAAAAAGGAGCAAGAATTTCTCCTTGAGATAATGTAAGACGTTGTTTCATGCAGTGATTTGTGATGCAGAAACCATGCGACCTTTGTCGTGTAGAGCGTCAAATAAGCAGTAAAAACAATAACTTTGGGTATGAATCATGATTTCAATTGAAGAGATAAAGAACCGACTATGGAATGGCGCAAATGAACTTAGAGGTTCAATGGATGCAAGCAGATATAAAGATTATATGCTTGGTTTAATGTTCTATAAGTTTTTGAGTGACAAAACATTACAGGCCTATGCAAAGGTTTCAAATTCCCATCTGGTCGGAAAGGATCTGTATCTTGATTTTTGTGAAAAAATTAAATCATATCAAGAAGATGGTCTTCCTAGTAAAAACAATCGTCTAATAGGCTTAATTGGTAAATATCTTGGTTTTTACATCCTGCCAGAACATCTTTTTCAGGCCTGGCAGGAGGATATTGATAAGGGAGAATTCGAGTTACAGAAAGTTCAGGATGCCCTTTCAGAATTTGAAAGGAACATTGTATCAGAAAATAATATCAATGATTTCAAAGGGTTATTTTCAAGTATGAAACTAACCGAGGATGCCGCACTTGGATCATCTTTAAAGGTTAAAAATGAAAATATCACTGCACTACTAGGATTACTCCAAGATCTGAACCTCCCAGAACTACAGGAAAATGATATTGTCGGAGATGTGTACGAATACCTGATTGGTCAGTTTGCAATGGAATCTGGAGCTAAGGCAGGAGAATTCTATACACCTTCATATGTATCCGATTTAATAGCAAATCTTGTAGCTTTATCAGTCAAAGATGTTAAATCAATATACGATCCTGCAGTGGGGTCAGGATCATTGTTATTAAAGCTGAAAAATTATTTGTCTGAAGATCAGAAGAAAGCTCTTAGATACTACGGACAGGAAAAAAATACCACTACTTATAACTTGTGTCGAATGAATTTACTTCTTCATGGAGTAAAACCTGAAAATATGGATATCCGAAATGGCGATACCTTAGGAGAAGACTGGCCTGATGATCCTAGCGCTCCAGGACAGGGAATTCTGTTTGACGCTGTATTGATGAATCCTCCATATTCATTAAAAGGTTGGAATAAGGCAGGGCTTAATAATTTAGACACAAGATTCGAGTATGTTGGTGGAATTCTCCCTCCTGACAATAAAGGTGATTACGCCTTTTTAGCACACGGTCTGTACCATCTTAATAACAATGGTGCTATGGGTATAGTGCTTCCTCATGGAGTGCTGTTTAGAGGTGCGGCAGAAGGAGAAATAAGAAAGAAGCTCGTAGAAAAAAACTGCATTGACGCAATCATAGGGCTTCCTGCAGGTATGTTTACAAATACTGGTATTCCTGTTTTGGTAATGATCTTAAGAAAGAATAGAAATGCTAACGATCCGATCATTATTATTGATGCTTCAAATCAATACGACAAAGTAGGAAAACAGAATATCCTTAAGGAAAAGCATATTGCAAAAATCACTGATGCCTATTTAGAGAGAAAAGAGATCCACGGCTTCTGTCACCTAGCGTCAAAAGAAGAGATTATTAAAAATGATTATAATCTTAACATTCCAAGATATGTGGAATCCTCTCAGACAGAAAAATTCCCTGATGACGTTGATGCTCATATTCTAGGCGGACTTCCTGTAGTTGATATAGAAAAGTTACATCTTCTAAATACAGTTTTCCCTGATTTTATCCGAAACAATTATGATCAGGTAAGACCAGGATATTTATTGCAAAGCAAAGAATTTAGCGAGATTAAATCCTCAATCCTAGATTCTGATGTCCTAGCTCAAAAGAAAGCTTCAATACATTCTCATCTTGACGAATTTATCTGTAAATATTGGGATAAATTCATTCACTGGAACTCACAGTGCAATATAGTCAAAGAAAAAGAAGAAATGCTTAACGAAATAAAATGTCTTCTTTTTACATATCAGTTTGTTGATGCCTATGACGGATATCAGCTTGTTTCAGAGTTATGGAAGGTATCTTTAAACAAAGATCTTCAATATATAAAGGAAAATGGTTTCTATGAAGCTGCAAGGCTTAAAGTACCAAATATGGTAGAAAAAGGTTCAGGTTCAAATAAACATCAAGAGCAGGAAGGCTTTAGAAGTGCAATTGTTCCTGCTGAGCTTATTGAATCGGAATTAATGAAAGATGAATTAGATAACATCGCAAAACTAAACTCTGAGTTAGATGCGCTAACTGAAAGATTCGAAGAAGTTAAAGAAAACAACCTTTCTGATTCAGATGACTCAGATGCAATTCTATCTGATTACTTAAAAGATGATTCAGAAGAACTTGACAGAAAAAGAATTAAAGAAGCTTTAAAGACAATTGATAAAGATAGTAA
>JBJEWX010000036.1:0-3538 GCA_051885275.1 Succinivibrio sp.
CCTAGTTTTGCAATCATATATCGCAGAGCCTTATACTGTTCATGGGTGTTTCCTGAGAAATCCCAGGCTACAAATCTGTAGTCAGGTATCTTTCTGAACATCTGCATTGGCAGAAGCCCAGTAGAGTCCACAAAGTGACTTTCAATGTTGACAATATCTGAGGTAAGCTCCAAATCAAAGTTAGGCTCATCAAAATTGTCAAGGTCACACAGGGTTCTTCCCTGCATGAGCTCTGTTACAGTTCGGTCAAGGGCAACCTCAAAGATTGGGTGAGCGCCAAAAGAAGCAAAACAGGTACCGTTTTTCTGATTGAATAAAACCACGCAGACAACAGGGAATTTTCCACCTAGGGAGGCATCATAGCAGACTGTCTTAAGCCCGTCTCCATCAATGGTATTTAGTGAATTATAGGATTTTTCGTACTTGGACAGTATCTCATCAGGAATGACAGGCAGGGCAATGCCTCTGGTAATTATTTCTCTTTTTACGTAACGCTCAATGATTTCAGATAATCCCTGAACTAAGGCCTCATATTCGGTATTTCCAGCTGACATTCCGTTAGAGCCATACAGGTTATCTAACAGATTGACTGGAAAATAAACTATTTCTCCGTTTCTTGCGTTGGTAAAAGGAATTGAGCAGACACCCCTTGAAAAAGAGGAAGACTGAAGATCAATGAGATCATCAATTTTAAGATCACAGTCCTGAGTATAGAATTTTCTTAAAGATGAATTGAGAATATCGTTAGGAAGCTGATGATCACCATCTTCTTCAATTACAGTCCATTTTTCATCTTTAAAGTGAACATATGGGGCATTGGCGTTATCAAGTCCTAAATAAAAATCAGAAAATGACAGATGGGTGGCCATTCTCTCAAAAAGCTCACCATAGGCAGATGCTTTTGCCGCAAGTTTTGAAGAGCCTTTGCCGTTAGAGTAGATTGACGGGCATGATTCTATGTCAAGATGGACAGAAAAGACATCAGGAACAGGATTAAGCCAGTTTTTTTCTCTAACCTTAATCTTGAGTTTCTGTAAAATATTTTCAAAATGTTCAATACTTTGTTCTAAAGGAGCGTCTTTACCTACGATAGTAGTCATGCTTAATCCTAAATCATAAATTCTGAAATTCAAATTATTACGCTATCATACCACACAAGCACAACTGTTTAAGGAAGCTCATTGAGCACTACAACTCATTTTGGTGAATAAATGTCATTAGATACAAAAAATAATACTGATGAGAAGCCTCTTACTGCTCACTCTCCTGAGGAGAAACAGGAGGTAACATCGCAAAATACCGATGAATCTCCCTATGAGAACAAGGCCGGTCCATCAATGATCTTTGATGCTCTTGAGCATGTAAGACGGATCACAGGCACAAGCAGGATAAGTGAAAAACCAAAGGTAAGATATCTGTCTGATGAGGTAATAAAAAGAAGACAGGAACTTTTGGACAGCATTGAAAAAGAGTCCCTAGGTTTAAATGAGGCGGATGCAGACAAAGATGTAAAGGACAGTATTTATTATCAGAGGGCAATGAGACACGTGAAGAGACTTGATAATGAAAAAAAAGCTGTTTTAGAAAAAATTTCAAGAAATTTTAGGGTATTTCTTATTATAATAATGGCATTCGCAGGATACTGCGTTTATAGTGTGTTCACCCGTGAAGATGATGGATTATCCTCAAGGGTCAGACAGCTGCAGGAACAGTTACCGCTGAATCTGGATCATCATACAGCTCTAACAGGAGTTAAGTTAAATGATGATGAGTTCACATTAAATGTAGTCATGTCAAAGGATGCTTTCCTAGGTCAGGATACTGGCAGTGCACTTGATATGTATGTTAAAAGTGCATCTTCAAATTTCTGTAAAATACAGTTTTTTTCAGATATGATTAAGCAGGGCAGAAGGATTGTTGTCCATTTGAGCACTGATGACAGTTCGGTTAACAGAGAATTTTCTGTTTCTGAATGTCAAAATAGAACAGATAAATAAAGATAAATTAAAAAAATTGCAATTTTTGTGAGGATATAATGCAAAAAGTTGGTTTAATCGGCTGGCGTGGAATGGTTGGCTCTGTACTTATGGAGCGTATGCAGCAGGAAAATGATTTTTCTCTGATTGATGCTGTTTTCTTCTCAACATCACAGGCAGGGCAGAAGGCACCTTCATTTAATGGAAAGGATTACGGTACCCTGCAGGATGCATACAATATTGATGCCCTAAAAGCTATGGACATCATTATTACAGCTCAGGGCGGCGATTATACCACCAAGATGTATGGGGCTTTACGTCAGTCAGGCTGGAATGGCTACTGGATTGATGCGGCATCAACTCTTCGTATGGAAAATGATACAAAGATCATTTTAGATCCTGTAAACCGTGAGGTTTTAGATCAGGCATTAAATGACGGAGTTAAATCATATATCGGAGGCAACTGCACTGTAAGTCTGCTTTTAATCGCACTTGCAGGTCTTATCAAGACTGGTCATGTTGAGTGGATTTCTACTCAGACTTATCAGGCTGCCTCAGGTGCCGGTGCTAAGAATATGCGTGAGCTCTTATGCCAGATGGGAGCATTATATGACTGTGTAAATTCAGAACTTGCCGACCCACACAGCTCAATATTAGATATTGAGCGCAAGGTTCGTGCAAAAATGAATGACGCTTCATTCCCAACACAGAACTTTGGTGCTCCACTTGCAGGCAGTGCACTGCCATGGATTGATAAAGAGCTGGAGAACGGTCAGAGCCGTGAAGAGTGGAAGAGCCAGGCTGAGGCAAACAAGATCTTAGGATACAAGCCAGGTACCCTTCCAATTGATGGTAACTGCGTACGCATAAGCTCAATGCGCTGTCACAGCCAGGCGCTGACTATCAAGCTCAACAAGAATATCTCCATTTCAGAGGTTGAGCAGTTAATATCAGCTCAGAACAAGTGGGTTCGTGTAATTCCAAATCACAAAGAGGTTACACTCTCAGAACTGACCCCTGCAAAGGTATCAGGTTCACTGTATGTTCCAATTGGCAGACTGCGTAAGATGAACATGGGTGAGAACTTTGTTTCTGCCTTTACTGTTGGTGATCAGCTCTTATGGGGTGCAGCAGAGCCTTTACGCTGCATGCTCCGTCAGATTATCGACTAAAAAATCTCTGGCTGCGCCCTGTGCGCAGCCTGATATCATCAGAATTAAATCCCTCCAGGTAACTTTTCCTAAAATTAATTTTCTTAAAATCCAGCAAGTTAACTTATAAATCAGAAGAAAATATTATTTTTTTTCTATTTCTAGGCTAAAGAGAATCCAAACCCTGACGTTAAATAATTAACCGGGCAGGAAAGCCCATAGATAATCTTCCGCAGGGGGAACACAAAATGTCAATTTATGTAAATACTAATGTTACATCATTAAACACCACAAACAAATTAAGCAAGGCAACCAGCGCATTAGATACAACCTACAAGCGTTTATCATCAGGCTTCAGAATCAATTCAGCTAAAGATGATGCAGCAGGTTTACAGATCTCAAACCGTTTAA
>JBJEWX010000037.1:0-3532 GCA_051885275.1 Succinivibrio sp.
GACAGTTATGTTCATTTCTAAGGACAAAAACTCTCTGTCAAAGTCTAAAGCACTGCCTTCTTCTGCATACTCATATGCAGAACACAGAGATACGGCCTCCTTATGAGTACGTATCTTTACCTTGCGCTCTGCAAGTTCTGGCAGCAGCTGCTTTAAAAACTCTGAGGCTACACTCTTATGAACAAGCAGGGTATCAAGGCTGTTGCAGGCAGATGGTTTCTGAGTTTTTGCATTAACCACAATTTCTACACTCTTTTTAAGATCTGCACTTTCATCTACAAAAATATGTGATATACCAAAACCACCAATAATTACAGGTATTGAGGATTCCCTCTGACACATTCTCTGCAGTTTCTCTCCGCCTCTTGGGATCAGAACATCTATATATTCATCTAAGGAGAGCATCTGAGATACTATGGCTCTGTCAGTACTTTTCAGTAAAGTAACCCCATCTTCATTAAGCCCCACACTCTTTAATGCCCTGCAGATAAAAGAATGCAGTATTGTATTGGTATTTATTGCCTCTTTACCGCCTTTAAGAAAACAGGCATTGCCAGACTTAAGACATAAGGATGCAATATCAACAGTTACGTTTGGACGTGACTCGTAGATTACTCCCACAACTCCAAATGGAACAGATTTTTTAACCAGGCTCAATCCGTTTGGCAGGGTTCTGCCATCAAAGATTCTGCCTACAGGATCATCTAGCAGAGCTACTTTTCTAACTCCTAAAACCATTTCCTCAAAGCGTGACTCTGTAAGCGTCAGTCTGTCAACTAAAGCTTCGCTAAGAGAGTTGGCTTTTGCCTCTTCAACATCAAGCGCATTTGCTCTGTATATCTCATCCTTATTGCTCAAAAGCATATCTGCAATAGCATTTAAGGCCTGATTTTTTGTTTTAGTATCGAGCAGGGAGAATTCATATCCTGCCTGCTTGGTTTTCTTTGCAAGCTCAACTAAATCTGTCATGATCTTTCCTTAAAAAAACTAGCTGACTACTAAATCATCTCTGTGAATAGCCTCATCGCCATGGGTAAAGCCTAGCAGGCTTTCAATTTCAGAAGAGGCTTTTCTCTTGATAAGGTTTAACTCATCAGAGGAATACCTGGTAAGCCCCTGACCTATCACATGGTTATTCTCATCTTTAACAGATACTGTTGAACCACGAACAAAGCTTCCTTCTACACGCACAATTCCCTTTGGCAGAAGACTTGAACCTTTATTTACTAAAGCATTAGCTGCACCTGCATCAATAAAAAGCTCTCCTTTTGCAAGAGTTGCTGTGCTTATCCATGATTTTCTTGCAAGCACAGGATGCTTTGAGGCCTTAAACAGCGTACCCTCAGCTTTTCCTATCAATAGATCCGGGATAATAGAAGGATCATCTCCTGAGGCAATTATCAGATCAATACCAGCCTCTGTTGCAGTCTGTGCTGCTTTAATCTTTGTTGCCATACCGCCTGTACCTAAACTTGTTCCAGAGCCCCCGGCAATACTTATGATGTGCTCATCAATCTTTTCAACAACCCTTATCAGCTCAGCTTCCGGATCTTTTCTAGGATCACTTGTGTAAAGTCCTTTCTGATCGGTTAAAAGCACCACCTTGTCAGCTTCAACTAATACAGCAGACAGAGCTGCAAGATTGTCATTGTCTCCTACTTTAATTTCTGAGGTGCTTACCGCATCATTCTCATTGATAATTGGAATAATGCCCATCTCAAGAGAAGCCAAAAGCGCATCTCTTGCATTAAGGTAGCGCTCTCTGCTGTCAAGATCTGCCCTTGTAATCAGGATCTGTCCTACATTCAGCGAATAGATGTTAAAGAGTTTTGCCCATTCTTCAATAAGTTTTGCCTGTCCTACCGAGGCTAACATCTGCTTGTATCTGACATCTTTTGGCAGATCCGGGTAGCCTAGGAGCTTACGGCCTGCTGCCATTGCTCCTGATGACACAAGAATAACCTGAGCCTTCATCTGCACCAGCTTATTTACAACTCTTACAATCTCAAGCATCTGAGCTCTGTCTAGAGATTTTGAACCACGGGTGAGAGTACTTGTACCAAGCTTAATTACAATTCTCTGATTGTTAAAAGAAGTCATTTTATTTCCGTCAGTTAATGAATTTTTCCTGTAAGAATGAACTTATATTTGAAGAAGCTCCCATAATGAAGCTGGAGTAGCTGTCTGTATCTTTCATGGTGCAGGTGAAATCTGCAAAGTGCTGTTTCATCAGCTGCAGATCTGAATCTGTAACCACCGATCGCTTTGCGGCAATTAAAATTGTAGACACCTTGCACTGACCTGAAAACGATAATATTCCCTGGGTTTTAAGGGAAAAGGCATTAAGTCTTGGGATCACATACTCCCAGTTGCTTGCATCAAGACCAAGTCTGTTGCAGATTGAGGATCTTCGACATAGCGGAAGTGAGTTTAAGATCTCTTTATCAGTATATAGTGAATCAACAAAGGGAGCTACAAGAAGCATCGCCTTTACAGCGTTCTTCATAAGAACCGCAGTTCGTATGCAGGCAGTTGCCGCCATACCGGTTCCATATAAGCCAATATGAGAGGAATCAATACTCTTGTGAGTTGCAAGATAGGTTTCAGCATTCTCGGCAGTCATGGAAAAATGATCATATAAATTTAGTTTTCCACAGGCTCCAGTGCCAGGCATCTCAATAACAAAGGCGGCAATTCCAAGTGGTTTTAAAACATTCGTATACAGTCTGAAAAAAGAGGTGATACTCTCCTCATAGGCACACAGACATACAATACAAGGATGAACGTTTTCCCGGTCAGGAAGATGCAGATAGCCACTTACCTTCTTTCCGTCAACTTCAAAGCTTTCCTCTGACAGATAACCAAATGAAGGATCAGTTTCAAACATCTTTTTATAGTAGTTTCTGCACATTGCGTCAGATTCTAACGCAAGCACATCTCCTTTAAGATTAGGATAGGCTGCTATTGCATAGTAACGGGAGGCTATTCTGTAATTATGGCTTGCCCTTACAAGATCATTTTTCTCTTCACATTCATGCGCCATTAGAACGCGCTTTTGAGCAATGGAATTGAATTCATAAATCCAGTGGCCAGGTCCGTAGTTTTTAACCGTGTCATAGCATTTTGGTCTGCTGCGCTCGTTTTTACTTACAGTAATATTTGCAAGAGCCTCATCAATATCAAGCGGATTACCGCCTGAAAGTCCCCATAAAAACCTGTTAAGCGCTCTATAGTAATGCTTGTTAAAACCGAGCATTCTATCCTGTTTTGTAAGGAAAGGGAGTTCAACTCCAGAATTTGAGATCATTGAAGTTTCAGGATAATCAAACTTAGGTTTGAAGAGAACTTCACTTAGATTCTGATCAGACATATTTAAACACAACTGTTAAAAACATACATACCGCATCGATTCTTATAATACTTGCAAAACATTTCAAAAGGCCACTAATTCTAACATGCAAAAGAACAAGATGACCAATTTATGAAAAGTTTATGAAAAGGATAATATGAATATCTGCTTAATATTTGCAAA
>JBJEWX010000038.1:0-17534 GCA_051885275.1 Succinivibrio sp.
ACATATTGCTGTTTCCTTAAATCTTAGCTTTATTCATTATAGCAGATATGGTTTTCTTATGTATTTTTAGGGTAAAGAGCTGCTGTATTTTTAGGGTAAAGAGCTGCTGTATTTTTAGGGTAAAGAGCTGCAGGATTTGTAGGCTGAATGTTTTGAGGTAAACGATTACCAAATTGTGCCGACCTCCCCCTGGCTTCAGCCATGGGGAGCTGGTAAAAAAAATCGAGGTTGAAAAGTAAATTATCAGTCTTTTTGATTTATCTGATAGTTTTTTGTTGCAACGTCAATCATAAAGCCTACCACATTATCAAGATCATCCTCGTCTAGTTCAGCTTCCTCATCAACTTTTGCAACTTCTGAAATGGTATTAAGATCTGCTAAAGCCTCTTTGTCTGTTATTTTTTCAAGAGAGCCATCAGAAGCTCTGACTGTAAGTCCAAGGCTTAGTCCATACGACAGATCGGCTAAAGTCTTTAATCTTAGCCTTTTGTCAAAAGAGTCATCAGGCATAGCAAATAGATCTTCATCTGCGTTTTCAATCTTGTCCTCAGTATCCATAGCTAGATTGGTTAAAGCAGCGATAAGAGTTCCAGGCAGTGGCTGACCATCGTTTAAAAGATTAGAAAAAATATTAATGAATATTCTGCTTGCAGGTTTAACTCCTTTTGAGAGGACTCCAATCATAAGCGAGTACCATACAAACTGTCCTTCAGGCAGACCTGCATTGGTTAAATCATCTAGAACTTTTTTATATAAACCATTCTTGACTGTCATAGTAAATCCTGTTTTTTAGGGGGAATGTATCCATATTAGGAGAAATATATATTATAATAGCCTCAGATTTCTTTGTTGTCATCATGGCATTTTGCCCATGGTGAATTGCTTTTTCAAAATGGAATTTAAAGATGCATCCAATGCTTAATATTGCAGCAAGAGCTGCACGCGCTGCTGGTAACCTAATTGCACGTAATATCGGTCAACAGGATTCTTTTGATATTCAGGAAAAAAATAAAGATGATCTTGTAACAAGCATCGATAAACAGTGTGAGAAGGAGATCGTTGATATTCTCCTGCAGAAATATCGAGACCACTCAGTTTTAGCTGAAGAATCAGGTGTATTAGGTAATCCTGATTCTGAGTACCAGTGGGTGATTGATCCAATTGATGGTACAACAAACTTTGTTCAGGGGATACCTCACTGTGCTGTGTCAATTGCTCTTCGTCACAATGGCAAGACAGAGATAGGCGTTGTATTTGATCCAATGGCAAATGAAATGTTCACAGCAGCCAGGGGAGAGGGCGCATCTTTAAATGGTCGCAGGATCAGAGTAGCAAACAGTGATACTCTTGATGGTTCCGTTATCGGAACAGCCTTTCCAACCCGTTACAGAGACAGAATGCCTGCTTATCTGGAACTTTTTGGCCGTCTAATTTCTAACTGCGCAGATATCAGAAGATCTGGCAGTGCCAGCCTTGATTTATGTTATGTTGCCTGTGGCCGTCTTGATGGATATCTTGAGCAGGGGCTGAAATTATGGGACTTTGCTGCAGGTGATCTGATTGTACGCGAGGCTGGTGGTCTTGTAACAGATTTTACAGGTGAAACCAGTTACGTAAAGTCAGGCAATCTTGTGACAGGAAACCCTAAAGTTCTTCGTTCACTTTTAAAAATCTGTGATGTGCAGAATCTGCCTGCAATTTTAAGATAGAGAAATTACAAAGTGTACAGCCTGTGGCTGTACACAGGATAAGAAGACCTACAGTGATCTTTTGTATAAAGGGAGAAGTGTGGGTCTTTTATTTTTGAATATATCTTTTTCCTGCGCTAAAAATACCTCTGCAGTTGAAAGGCTGTCGATTAGCGCATTGTGACTGTCATAGGCAGGAAGTCCTCTTTTTTCTCTGATAGCAGCAAGTCTAACATCCTTATAAGCTTGCGTTCTTTGCAGTTTAGATTCAATTGACATGGTATCAAGGCTTAAAAAAGGAAGAGGATCTTTGTGCCTTAATCCTAAAGTTGATTTTATAAAACTAGTTTCAATAAATTTGCAGTGCATGAGGACAACTCCGCCTGCTATTGTATCTAAAAGCAAAAGCATTGCTTCAACAGGATCTTTTCCATCTAAAAGCTGTTCTGGGGTTATCTGATTTATGACAGCGGAATCCTTTTTTATGTGCTTTGAATTGTTTACATAATAATGAAAAGAGGTGGTAAAGTCGATCACGCCTTTTTTGAGGCAGATTCCGCCAATTGACAGCACATAGTCTTCATTTGGTTTCAGACCTGTTGTTTCAAAATCAATTGAGGTGAATTTACACTCATCAATATAACTGTGTGAATCAGGAAGTTCTCTTAGGTAAAACTCTCTGAGCTTTTCTGGGCACCTTTTTGAGTTAGCAAATTTCTGACATCTTCGTCTGTGGATCTCAATGCCTGAAAATGAAGAGAAAATACTCATTTACAGAACACCCCTTCCTGCAGAAAATCTGAAAGATGCTCCCTTTTGATGCTTTGCTATGATCCTGAAAGCATCTCTTAGGTGATTTCTTTCAAATTGAGACAATTCTTCCGGGTTGAGATTGTTGGTCAGTGGCTTACCTTTTTCAAGAGAACGAAGCTGATGACGGAAACGAACATGATTTAAGAAAGTATATGCTTCTTTAAGTTCCTGATAATCATCTTCCTTTATCAGATCATGCTGCATGGCAGCCTTCATTCTTTCATAGGTATCGGTGCTTTCGGATTTTGCTGCGATTCCGTAAACACGGGCAATTTCAATAATAAGATTTATAGCCTGTTTTTTGATATTCAGGTAAGGATTGTTATCGCCATCTTTAGTTAGAACAAACTGTCTGAAAGTACCTAATGGTGGTGCTACAGCTGTTGATATATTTATAAGCGTAGCCAGGAATCGGCTGTTATCATTAGTCTTTTCCATCAGATGAGAACGCAGTTGTTTTACAAGTGAGGTATTTCCATACAGGCATCTCATATCAAGAAATACTGAGCTTGAGAGGATAGCATCTTCAGTTGTATTTAAGATCCAGTCTGAGTAGTATTCTTTCCACTTGTCTAGGCTTGCATTCCATCTTTTGTTGCTTGCCATAAAGTTACCCTCGCAAAGTGAATAGCCACATTTATCAAGATTCTCATTTACATATTTGGCAATCTGTTCAAAATAGGAGCTTTCTTCTTCATTAAGCTCACGTTTGGTGATAATACAGTTATCCTGATCGGAGAGAAACTGAACTTCTGAGCGGGCTTGAGAGCCTGCTGCAACAAAGGCAAAATCAACTGGGGCAATACCGAATTTTTCCTCTGCCTTTTTTAGTAGAGCAATACAGAAGGTATCTGCAATATGGCTCATTACTTTTTGAATGGTATGAGGGTTTACATTTGTCTGAACAAGGGTCTGGAAAATTTCCTGTTTCTGCTTAGATAGTTCAAAAAGCTTTTCCTCATTTTTAGCTTTGGCAATTTCCTGACATAGGTATACTGCCTGCAACTGAGAATTCTGCAGAAGGCTGGTTGTTGAAACAGAGCCTACCACCTTACCATTTTCTGTAACCGGTAGATTTTTGATGTTGTACATAACCATAATTTCAAGAGCATCAAAAATTGTTTTATCTGCTTCGATGGTTGTCACATCTTTGGTCATGATCATTTCTATAGGATCATTGATATCCATACTCTTGGCAACTGCCTTAAGAGTGATATCTGATTTGGTTACAATTCCAAGCAAGCTATCCTCGTCCATTACCATGGCAAGATCTGTGTTGTTCTCTCCTAGTTTTACGGCAGTCTGACAGATGGAAGTTTTAGGAGAAACAACGGCCAGCTCTGGGTTGCAGACAGATCTGATTAGCTTATTTGTAGATCCTTTTTCCTTTGCGCTGATTTCATCTGCATAGTTATGAGAAGATGAAAGTCTTACCCATTCTTTGGCATTAAAGTACTCGCCTACGGCATGGTTCTTTTCAATCAGAAACTGCAGCACATTTTTTGGAAGAAGATAGAGCAGCGTGTTCTCAAGAAAAACCACTTTATAGTCACTTTCACCGGTTTTATCAATCTGAGTGTAGCCAAAAGTGTCACCAGCGCTGAATTTTGCACGAAGAGTTCCGTCAGTTTTGTTTCGTTCCTCAACCACGCCAGCTCTAATCATAAACAGACCTGCACCTGCTAGGGTTTCGTTATTCAGTTCCTCGCCTGTTGTATGGTAGGAAATCTGAATTTTGGTTGCAGTTGCATCTTTTTCAAGATCATTCAGCTGAGAAAAAGGGTAGGTATTTGAAATGAATTCATAAATATTAGGTAGAAGAGACTTATCCATTTAGAACAACCTCAAAATAGCTTTCATAATAAGAGAGTATAGACTATTGGATAAATATAAAAATAGATTTGATTAAAAAAGACAGTAAAAAACCGGTTAACTCATTGAAGAGATAACCGGCTATAATCATTGAAAATGGAAAATACTATTCAATGAAAGGATCAGTTTCAACCTGAGTATCTATTGATCTGGTTGCCGATGCTGAAGATTTAGCTGAGTAGCCACCAGTTTTAGGTGATTTCTCAAAGTTCTGAGCTTTTGTCTCATCACGCTGTGAAGGAACATTTGAATAATCAACAGTTTCAACAGTTGGCTCAGAAATACCCTCAATACCAGATAAGGATACATCTTTTAGGCCGCCAGCCTTTGCTGAATGCTCAACAGAAATTGAATCACCATCAATTCTGCCTTGAGGAACAGTTGAAAAATCAACGTCATAGTCGCTACCCTGCGCCATTGGCTCACTTACAAAAAACTTTTCTGCAGGTATGTAGGGCTTTACCTGGGCTATCTTGCTTTTTGGAGCTTCTGCCTTTGGAGGAGTACTGATTCTTCTAGGCTTTGCAGCAGGTGCTGCAGTCTGTTCTAAATTAGCATTCTGCTCTTTAGGCTGTCTGCGAGGGCGGGACTCCTTGGTAGCAGATTCCTCTGTGTTGCGCTTTGCTCTCTGCTGTTTTGGATTTTTTCTGTTATCCTTTTCAGCTTCATTGCGAGTAGGCTTTTCAGCTCTTTCTGGCTTTTCAGAATTGCGCTCAGTCCTGTCTATACGCTCGTTTTTGTTTGGCTTGGCATTCTGTTTTGAACGCTGATTTTTAGTCTTTGAGTTTTCAGAACGGGAGTTGCCGTTTTTTGAATTCTTCTTTTGAGACTGTCTCTGATTCCTCTTAGGCTCTTCTTTCTTTTCTTCGGTTGCAAAAAGACCGCTTATGAAAGATTTGATTGAACCTAGTAAAGATTCAGATTTTGCATTCTTGCTGGCTGCCTTGCGGTTTGTTTTGCTATCCTTCTTAGGTGCAACCTTAGGAGTTGACATGGTTGAGGATAGAATATCAGCATTGATTGCAGGAGTATCACTGCCGTTTGTTGATATGCCGGCAGAATTCTCTACAACCTTCTTCAAGAAAGGATTCTCAAGCAGATTTTCAGCCTTTCTTCTGTTTTCCTTATCAAGATCGCGAAGAACTTCTAGACTGTTGATATTGCTTTCTTTTGAGGTTGGAGTCTGGATACAGCGGTTTACAGTATATTCCTGAGGCATATAAGTCTTTTCAGGAACTATAGTGATTCTGGTCTTGGTCCTCTCCTCAATCTTAGCCAAAGCGGCTCTCTTCTCATTGAGAATGAAGGTTGCAACCTCAACAGAGGCAATAGCAAACACATCACCGGCATTCTCTTTGTGAGCCTCTTCTTCAATAAGTCTGAGAATTGACAGAGCTAAAGAGGAGGTGTCACGGCAGGTACCCTGGCCATTACACATAGGGCAGACATGAGAACTGCTCTCCTCAAGAGATGGTCTTAGTCTCTGTCTTGACATTTCAAGAAGACCAAAACGAGACAGTCTGCTAAACTGAATTCTAGCCCTGTCCTGTCTTACAGCCTCTCTCATTCTGTTTTCAATTTCGCGCTGATTTTTAAGAGGACTCATATCGATGAAGTCGATAACAACAAGTCCGCCCACATCGCGCAGTCTTAGCTGTCTTGCAATTTCTTCTGCAGCTTCTATATTTGTCTGCAGAGCGGTTTCTTCAATATCGCCACCCTTTGTTGCTTTAGCTGAGTTTACATCAATAGAGGTTAAAGCTTCGGTAGGGTCAATCACAATAGCGCCACCAGATGGAAGTCTTACCTCTCTTTTGTAGGCTGTATCAATCTGACTTTCAATCTGGAATTTGCTGAACAGAGGAATATCGCCGTTGTAAAGATGAACTTTAGAGGCAAATTCAGGTCGTACAAGTTCAATATAGTGAAGGATCTGATTGTAGGCATCCTTGCTGTCAACAAGAATTTCACCAATATCAGGACGAAGGTAGTCACGAATGGCACGCAGAGCGATATTTGATTCCTGATGAATAAGGAATGGAGCAGGTCTGCTTGCGGCAGCCTGTTTAATCATGCCCCAAAGCTTAGTCAGGATTGATAAATCCCATTCAAGTTCTTCAGCACTCTTGCCTACGCCTGCAGTACGAACTATAACGCCCATACCCTCAGGAACTTCAAGTCCCTTCAGTGCTGCCTTAAGCTCGGTTCTATCCTCACCTTCAATACGGCGTGAAATACCGCCTGCACGAGGGTTGTTTGGCATCAGAACCAGATAGCTGCCGGCAAGTGACACAAAGGTAGTCAGAGCAGCGCCCTTAAGGCCTCTTTCTTCTTTTTCGATCTGAACAATTACTTCCTGACCTTCCTTGAGTGCAGAACGTACCTGTGCATGATCGCTGAAATTAGTGCCAGCTGGGTAGTACTCTTTTGCAATTTCCTTTAAAGGAAGAAAGCCGTGTCTTTCTACACCGTAATCAACAAAGGCAGCCTCAAGGCTAGGCTCGATGCGAGTAATGGTTCCTTTGTAGATATTAGCTTTCTTGTTTGCATGCTGTGGGGATTCAATGTCAAGATCATACAGCTTCTGACCATCGACAAGAGCAACGCGAACCTCTTCTAGCTGAGTCGCATTTATGAGCATTCTCTTCACGAGAAATCTTCCTATTTTAGGTTCTTTCAGACAAAACAAGACTTAAGGGCCATGCCATAAGGTTAACCGCAAGCCCCGCCTCTGAGAAGAACATGTTTTTAATACATCCCTAAAACCACGCGCCAATACTTTCTTAAAGAGGGGTTAATTTTAGGAACAACCGTAATCATCAGTCTTTATCTGTTTCCGTTTGTGGAGAGCTTCGCTTTCCTAGATACAGGTGCAGGGCATCCCCTGCAGACTTCAGATAACAATAAAACCGAGTAGAAACCATGAACATAAGGGTTATCGTACTCGGCTATACATTATGCCATAAAATGCTGTAGATATTCATTAAATAAAGGTGAACAGGTTAATATATTTGTATTATTTGATATGGGTCAATAACTTCAGGGACGAGACCTTAAACGACCTTTGAAGGTTAGAGTTTTTGTTAGATGAGCTATTGACTGCAATCTACTGTATAATTGCACAATTCTTAAAAAAGTTTGCAGGTGCGGTGCATTTGCAATATTCAAAGACTGCAAGGGTGAACTATGACTGAAAAACAGGTTGTTTCTAAATCAGTTACTTACAGGACTGCTGATGAAAACGATGAAGGACAGCGTCTTGATAATTATCTGGCTAGAGTGCTAAAAGGAGTTCCCCGTTCCCTTCTTTACAGAATTTTAAGAAGAGGTGAGGTGAGGGTAAACAAGGGGAGAGTTTCACCTTCATACAAGTTAAAGGCAGGTGATAATATCAGGATCCCTCCTGTAACTGTAACAGAAGGACCTGTAACCATTCCTTCCTCAAATCTTCATCTGGTGCAGGATCTAAAAGACAGGATCTTATTTGAAAATGACGATCTGATAGTTGTGGACAAACCGGCAGGTTTAGCTGCACACGGTGGCAGTGGAATTGAATTTGGTTTAATAGAGTCTTTAAGAGCCCTAAAACCGGAACAGCGTTTTTTAGAGCTTGCCCACAGACTTGATAAAGAAACCTCGGGATGTCTGATAGTTGCCAAAAGAAGATCTGCACTTAGGAATCTGCATGAGCAGTTTAGGCAGAGAATAGTAAAAAAGCGTTATCTGACACTAGTCCCTGGCAAATGGGATCGCAGAGTGCAGCTTGTTGATGCACCTTTAGTCAGAAATGAGCTTCGCTCCGGAGAGCGAATGGTTGAGGTGAGCTTTAAGCATGGATCTCCGTCTTCTACAGGCTTTGATGTGGTTGAATTCTTAAATGGAGCAACACTAGTGGCCGCAATGCCTCACACAGGCAGAACGCATCAGATTAGAGTACATACGGCATACGTAAAACATCCTGTTGGCGGGGATGAGAAATATGGGGATAAGGAATTTAATGCCAGATTAAAAGAGCTTGGTCTTAAAAGAATGTTTCTCCATGCCTTTAGGATCACCTTTTTAAATCCTGCAGACAACAAGGTTCTGAAAATTGAAGCTCCTCTTCCTTTAGAGCTTGAGAATGCTGTAGAACTTTTGAGAATAAAAAAAGGTGAGGATTAGACAGAAAGTGTCTCAGAAGATGACTGAAGAGAAAGATTATTCACATATAGATGGAAGAAGAGATTTGTGTGAGGATTCGAATTTTGACAGGATCCTTTCAAGGCTTAAGGCAGTGGTATTTGATTTAGACGGTACACTAACTGACAGCATAGGTCAGATATTAGGCTGCACACATGCAACCTTTGAATATCTTTCTTTGCCACAGCCTGAAGACAAGGCCATCATGAGTACTATCGGGCTTGAGTTAGAGGAGGCTCTGACAACGCTTTTACCTGATGAGTACAAACATATGGGGGCTAAGGTTACAAAGGATTATCGGGAAATTTTCAAGAGCAGAGACGATTTTCAGATTGACAGGCTTTTTGATGGAATAGAGCCTCTATTAAAAAAATTAAGAGCCCGCAACATCAGGATTGGGTATGCCTCAGGCCGTTCAATGACCGGCATAATGAGAACTATGAATGCAACGATTCTAGGAGACTACTGTGATGGTATCTGTGCAGGCTCTGAGGTTCCGTCAAAACCAGATCCTAAGATGATGCAGGTTTTATGCAAAAGGCTTAATGTAGGCTTAGATAGTATTCTTGGAGTGGGAGACTCTGGACTTGACATCAGGATGTATCAGAATGCCGGATGCATGTCCCTAGGAGTACAAACCGGAGTCTGGAGCGGTGAGGCTCTAAAGAGGTTAAAGCCTGATATGCTGATAGCAAAGATAGGTGATTTTGACAGTTATTTTGATTGACAGCTCCCATGGCTGAAGTCAGGTGCTTTTCGCCACAAAACAACAAAGGTCTGACATCACTAAAAGTGAAGATCTTTTGACCTTAATAGCAGTTAATAAAAAAGTCAGGCAGACAGGTGCTCACAAAAAACAAAGAAAAAAACTCTTTCTTTTCAATAGCAGAATATCAGATAACTACTTGCAGTAGATATCATTAACCGCACCATGACCGCTGATAAAGAAAGGAACATGACTTACACTTCTGTCTGCAATCATCAGCATATTAATTTTGCAGTTGCTCTTTAGCTCTTCAAGTTTTTCTTTTTTATAGAAAATGCTGTCAATAGGAGCAAAATCAATCACCATTGCCTTGCTGTCTATGGTGTAGTAAAGATCACCTTTAAAGTTTTTGCTGACCATGCTCACTGGAACATTGCTAAGTAAAAGAGGCATCTTCACAAGCTCTAATATCAGGGAATTTAGGTTTCTGTTATCGGCAATTTTAGAAAGCTGCTCAAAGGTCAGGTAGATACCCGCAAAAGTTGCATTTTTAGCACTGTCGTCATAGGAAAAGTTTGCCTTAGGTGACTGAGAATAATTCTCAGTCGTAATAATGCCAAGCATAGGTTCTTTGATAGTACCGCTAAGACCTTGTGATCCAAATGAAAAAACCGCGGTAGATGTCTGAAATTTATTTCTAGAGGCAGAATCGGATGCAATAATCTGCTTGAGGTTATTGTCATAAACCTCACCCTTTCCAAGAATAACCTCATAAAGAGCAAAGTGTTCGGTACCAAACTTCTCATTTATTGTGTATGCGTTTGCTGTACAAGCCAAAGTCACACAGACAAAGGATAGGAACTTGGGAATGAAATGCAACATCATATTTGAACCTTTTTATTAACCTTTACTCTTACTAGTGTATACTTTTGTCTTCAAATTATCACAATTTGCATCTCAAAAATGAAAAAAACTGTTAAGAAACAACTGAAGACTGCTATTATGCAGAACAGTAAAGCAGATTGTGGAGATGTAATTCATTCACGCACTACACAGGAGAATAATATGGCTTTTCTTCCTTTTGGAGAGGTTGTAAGTTTTGACAAAATGGTCTCTCAGGAGGCAAGTTATGAGGTATTTATTGATCAGCAGTATCTGCCAAGACTGTCAGCCTCCTGCGTCAGAATCAACGAGCCTGTAAAAGCAGTATTTAAATTCTATTCAGATCTGCAGGGGCTTAGGACAATAGAAGGTGAATTAGAGGCTAGAGTAACTTTTGTCTGCCAAAGATGCCAAAAAGAGTTTAAAAAGGTTCTTCACAGCGAATTTAAGTCAACCTGTGATGAGCAGAAGGCAAAGAGTCTGAAAATAGATGAGAAGCTTGATATTGTAGAGTTAAATGAAGATGGAACATTTAATCTTTTAGATTTTTTAGAAGACTGCCTGCTGCTTGAAATACCATTTATCACTTCACATGAAAACGGTGACCCGGACTGTGTTGAAAATGATGGGGACTGGAGCTTTGGCAAAATAGCCAAAAGTGATGACGATAATCCTTTTTCCAAGCTAGCTGCTTTAAAGGACAGTTTAATGAGGTAATTTAACATACTGCGGTCTATACAAAAAATGAAGTAGCAAAATTTTTTCTTGAAATGGAAGAGCATTATAAGTATAATACCGCGATTAGTGCCACAGAGTGTGGCTGTGTTGATTAAAAATAGAGTTGGCGGGGTAGTTTGATCTCCGCGATTGAGTTAGTAATTAGGAGACAAAGACATGGCTGTTCAGCAGAACCATAAGTCCCGTTCACGTCGTGACATGCGTCGTTCACACGATGCTTTATCAGCAATGACCTTATCAGTAGACAAGACTTCAGGTGAAGCTCATATTCGTCACAATATCACCGAAGATGGCTACTATCGTGGTGAGAAGTTAAATCTTACCCCAGCAGAGCCTTTAATGTCTAAGAAAGAGTTCTTAGCTTCAAGAAAGAAGTAATTTTTAAGATCAGTTCTTAACGATGAATTATGGAGAAGGGCGTCGAGGTTAAACTCGTGCGCCCTTTTTAAATTGTGATGAAGCAAAAAACAGTTACAGTAGCCCTAGATGGTACCGGCGGAGACAACGTCGATCCAAAGAGTGTCGCAAGTGCAGTCAGGTTTGCTCTGATCCTCAATCCTAATCTTAAGGTTCTGGTATTTGGTGGTCAGCAGCTTAGGCAGGCCCTTATACATGAAAAAATAGATGCAAAACGATACAGTTTCATCTCTGCTCCTGAATGTGTTCCTCAGGATGAGGATCCTAGAAAAGTTCTAGAGGGCTATTATGGATCTGCCATGAGAAAGGCGATTGAAGCAGTCAAAGAAGGTCAAGCTGATGTTGCTGTATCAAGTGGCGGTACAGGGCCTCTTGTAGCTATGTCAAGGCATATATTAGGCTGCATAGAGCATATTCGTCCAGCTCTGTGTGCAAGACTGCCTGCAGGTCCGAACAAGTTCTGTCTTATGATTGATCTTGGTGCTAATTCACAATGTAAGAGCAGTGATCTTCTATCCTTTGCTAAACTTGGACATGCTGCCTATAAACTTCTTTATTCAGAGTCCCACCCAAGAGTCAGCATACTTAATGTTGGAACTGAGCTTAACAAAGGAAGTACCTTTGTAAAAGAAGGAAGAGATCTGATTTCAAAGTGCAGAGGTCTGAACTTTTGCGGTTTCATTGAAGCTGACAGAATCTTTTGCGATGAGACAGACATTATTGTAACCGACGGCTTTACCGGAAATGTTGCGCTTAAAGCTGCAGAGGGAGTTGCAAAAGCCTTTTTAGATGCCCCTGGCATCAAAAAGTTCTTTTCAAAACTTGCAAGACCAGACTGGCTTATTCCATGGCAGTACAACGGTTCTATGCTCTTAGGAGTAAATGGTCTTGTTATCAAGAGCCATGCCAGTGCCGGAAAAGAGGCGGTCGCCGTCGCCTTGGCTGGTGCTTCCAAGCTTGCAAGCCTGAATTTAATCGAAAATATGCGAGAAGAACTGAAAAAAATCGTATAGCCTTCATGGAAATTCTGTCTCTTCTTGTATAGAATATACAAATTGTTTTTTTTGCGATTTTTGGAGAATTCATTGTTTACCCGAATTCTTGGTACTGGCAGTTATTTGCCAGAGCAGGTAAGAACCAATGCCGATCTCGAGCAGATGGTGGATACCTCAGACGAGTGGATTATTGAACGAACCGGCATCAGCCAGAGAAGAATTGCAGCTCCCGATGAGACAGCTGCGAGCATGGGTGCCATAGCAGCTAAAAGAGCTCTTGAGGCTGCATCAGTTTCACCTGATGAGATTGATCTGGTTATCTGTGCTACCACTACAGCACAGTATGCTTTCCCTTCTACAGCTTGCGAAATATCAGGAATGATTGGCATTTCTGATACCCCGGCTTTTGATCTGGCAGCAGCATGCTCCGGTTTCAGCTATGCCTATACTCTGGCACATTCAATGATTATGTCCGGACAGGCAAAAAAGGTTTTGGTTGTTGCAGCTGATCTTATGTCAAGGGCATGCGATCCAAAAGACAGAACCACAATTATTCTTTTTGGTGACGGAGCTTCTGCCTGTGTATTAGGAGAGTCTGAAACTCAAGGTACAATTGCAGTACACATGTCTGCCGACGCAAAATTTGGACCCCTTCTGTCATTAGCCTACCCACAGCGCGGACAGACAACTGCAGATAACTCATGGCTTTATATGAAGGGCAATGATGTCTTTAAGCATGCGGTAACAGTACTGTCCTCACTAGTAACTAAGACTCTGGAAAAGGGCAATATGACAGCTGAGGATTTAGACTTTTTAGTTCCTCATCAGGCAAATCTAAGAATCATTGCCGCAACAGCACGCAAACTCAAGCTTGATATGTCACAGGTTATTGTAACCCTTGACAAGCAGGGTAACACATCATCTCCATCTGTAGGTCTTGCTTTAGATGAAGGCATAAGAACTGGCAGAATTAAACGTGGTGATGTCCTCCTCCTTGAGTCATTTGGTGGTGGTTTTACCTGGGGTTCAGCCCTCATTCGTTATTAGTAAGTCTAATCAAAACGCAGTTTAGCGACAGCTGTGTTGCTCTTTTTGCTGCGTTTCCAGGAGATCAATATGAAAAAATTCGCTGCAGTATTTCCAGGTCAAGGCTCTCAGAGTGTTGGTATGTTTGCAGATTTTATGGAGAATGAAATTGTTGCAAAAACCTATTCTGAAGCTAATGAAGCTTTAGGCTATGACCTAAAATCTGTCACTTTAAATGGCCCTGAGGCAGAGCTTAACAAGACCGAGGTGACTCAGCCTGCAATTCTTACAGCTTCAGTTGCCGCATTTCGTGTTTTAATGTCAAAAGCAGATAAGCCTAAAGCTCTTGCAGGTCACTCATTAGGTGAGTACAGCGCTCTTGTTGCAGCAGGTGCAATCGAATTTAAAGATGCTGTAAAGCTTGTAAGATTACGTGGCCAGGCAATGCAGGAGGCAGTTCCTGCAGGTGTTGGTGCAATGGCTGCAGTTTTAGGACTTGAGGATGAGGTTATCATAAATACCTGTCAGAAAGTCTCCGACGAAACATATAAAGTCTGGGCTGCAAATTTCAATACTCCAGGTCAGGTTGTAATTTCAGGAAATAAACAGGCAGTTGATAAGGCTTGTGAAGAGTTCACTGCCTTAGGTGCAAAAAGAGTAGTACCACTGGCTGTCTCAGCTCCTTCTCATTGTCCTCTGATGCAGAGTGCTGCCGACCGTCTTGAGGCCGCACTTAAGGAGATTGAGGTTAAGGATGCTCAGATCCCTGTTTATGCAAATGCCTATGCAAAACCAGTTGTTAAGGCTGCAGATATCATTGATGCACTTGTTAAGCAGTTAACTCAGCCTGTCCGCTGGGTTGAGACAGTTCAGGCACTCAAAGCAGAAGGTGTAGAATCCTTGATTGAGGTTGGTCCAAACAAGGTTCTCTGCGGTCTGAACCGTAGAATTGACAAAACCTTAGGTAGCGCAAATGTATGTAATGAAGCTACTTTGGAAAAGGCATTAGAAGAGTTGGCATAATAAAAGGTTTAACATGTTTAGTTTTGATTTTTCGGGAAAAATTGTACTGGTAACCGGCGCTAGCCGTGGTATTGGTAAGGCAATTGCTCAGAATTTTGAGCAGTTAGGAGCAACCGTATATGGTACTGCAACCTCACAGAAGGGCGCAGACTCCATAACTGAATATCTTGGTGGTCATGGCAAGGGCTTTGTTATGAACTCCCTTGACAGGCAGAGTGTTGAAGACTGTTTTAATGCAGTAATGGCTGAAGCTGGAACCTGCCCTGATGTTCTTGTCAACAATGCAGGTATTACCAGAGATACTCTGTTCATGAGAATGAAAGATGAAGACTGGAATGATGTTTTACAGTGTAATCTTTTTGCCTGTGTGCAGTTAGCAAAGCTTTGTGTAACACCTATGATGAAAAAGAGAGCCGGCAGAATTATCAATATTTCTTCAATTGTAGGTCAGGATGGTAATGCCGGTCAGTGCAACTATTCAGCTGCAAAGGCAGGTCTTATTGGTTTTTCAAAGTCTCTAGCTAAAGAAGTTGGTGCCCGTGGCATTACTGTAAACTGCATCGCACCTGGCTTTGTGGCAACTGACATGACTGCTGCTCTTAATGAGGAGCAGTTAAAGGCATGGACCAATACCATTCCTTTAAAGAGAGCTGCAACTGCTGATGATATTGCTGCATCTGCTGTTTTCCTGGCATCAGATATGGCTTCCTATATCACAGGATCAACCATTGACGTGAATGGTGGTTTGCACTGTAACTAAGCTTTTTTTCTAATTGTGAAGTTTGTTGTCTTTTTATTGTAAATATCTAAGAATTTACTACCAAAATGAAAACAAAACAGATATAATTAGCACAGTTTATTTTGGTTCTAGCATAGGGCTGGGACTTGATTTTGTAAAGGACAGAAACTGCCCCGGCAGTCTGGTCAAGGAAAAAAATGAGCAACAGCAATATTGAAGAGCGCGTAAAGAAAATTATCGTTGACATGTTAGGCGTAAAGCCTGAGGATGTTGTACCTGAGGCATCATTCGTTGATGATCTAGGCGCTGACTCACTGGACACTGTAGAGCTAGTAATGGCTTTAGAGGAAGAATTTGGTACTGATATCCCTGATGAGGAAGCAGAGAAGATCAATACTGTTCAGGCTGCTATTGATTACATTACCAAGAATAAGGAATAATAGCTTTTGGCTGTTATCAAGTAAATAGAGATGGGCCTCCATCTTCTGTTATGAATGGACTGGAGATGTTTAACATCTCCATTCTTTTTAGCAATACACTATTACGGAGATCCAACGGTGCAATTACGTAGGGTTGTAGTTACCGGCATGGGTATGTTAAGCCCAGTAGGCGGTACACTTGAAGAATCTTGGAAGAACCTTTTAGCCGGCAAGTCAGGTATCACTAAGGTTGAACATTTCGATACATCTGATTTTTCAGTTAAGATTGCTGGTCTTGTAAAGGACTTCAACGCAGAGCAGTGGGGTATCGCACGCAAAGATGAGCGTAAGATGGATGCCTTTATACAGTACGGTATCGCTGCCGGCATTATGGCTATGAATGATGCCGCATTAGAGGTCACAAGTGAAAATGCTGACAGAATCGGTACAATGATCGGCTCTGGTATCGGCGGTTTAACTCTGATTGAAAAGAATATCAATGGCCTTGCTGCCCGTGGTCCTCATGGCATCAGCCCATTCTTTGTGCCTTCAACCATTATCAATATGGTTTCAGGTCAGTTATCAATTATGAAAGGACTACGTGGTCCTAATCTTTCAACTGTAACAGCCTGTGCAACCGGAACCCATGCTATTGGTCTGTCTGCTAGACTTGTTGCATACGGTGATGCTGACGTTATGATTTGTGGCGGTGCTGAAAAGGCTTCAACACCTATGGGTATCGGCGGTTTTGCTGCTATGAAGGCTCTTTCCCACAGAAATGATGATCCTGAGCGTGCTTCACGTCCATGGGATAAAGATCGTGACGGTTTCGTCTTAGGTGACGGTGCTGGTGTTCTTGTATTAGAAGAGTATGAGCATGCAAAGGCCCGTGGTGCTAAGATTTATGCTGAGCTTGTTGGCTTTGGTATGTCAGGTGACGCTTATCACATGACTGCAACTCCAGAGACAGGTGAAGGCGCCGCAAGATCAATGTTACATGCCCTCAAGGATGCTGGTGTAAAGCCAGAGCAGGTTAACTACATCAATGCTCATGGTACTTCAACATCTGTTGGTGATATCTCTGAGTTAAGAGCTGTAAAGAGCATCTTTGGTGATGCCCCTGCAAACTGCTGCATGAGCTCAACTAAGTCAATGACCGGTCACCTCCTTGGTGCAGCTGGTGCTATTGAGGCAGTTATCACTGCCATGTCAATCAAAGATCAGATCTGCCCTCCAACCATTAACCTTGATAATCCTGAGGATGAGGTTGGCGATTTTAATCTTGTTGCAGGTACTGCTCAGAAGCATGACATTGAGTACGCAATGTCAAATAACTTCGGATTTGGCGGAACCAACGGATCACTGCTGTTCAAGCGTGTTGACTAATACATACCGTCAATAGATATAAAAAGCCTCGCATAATTTTCGCGGGGCTTTATCATTTATACTATCCTTTCAATTGTTCCTATAACCTGATCTTTTCTGATAATTCCAAAATATCTGCTGTCATATGAGTCCTCATATTCTGATGATACTATATACTCTCCTTCTAAAAGACTGATATCGATTTTTGAATAAGTCAGCATTCTGTTTTTATCATCAGCGTTTTTGGGTTTGCTGTTTCTTATCAAAATCCCGTTGATTTCAATCCCGTTTTCATCAATTTTTACATGATCTCCTCTTTTGGCAATTACTTTCTTCCCTACAGGAGATATACCGTTTTCGCATTTGCCTGTCTGCAGATATCCTCTTTTTACTGCTAATTCAGCCTTGTCATTATCAAGACAAAACAGGATGAGATTTCCTTTGTTTATAATGCTTCCATTTACTTTATACAGGCCCTTAGGAATTGATTCTGAGGTGTTGATCCAAAGAATATCAGCCGAAAATATCAAAGTAGCTATTGCAGTTAATACGCATATTAGTAAACTCAATGAATGCAGATAATTTGTATATTTCATAGATCCTCCTGATGATATTCTAGGATAGAAATATAAAATGCCACCTGATAGGTGGCATTTATTGAAATCTTAAATG
>JBJEWX010000039.1:0-3465 GCA_051885275.1 Succinivibrio sp.
CAAGAAGATACAAGAAAGTCTATGGAATAGGTATCGGCTTTGCACAAAAGAGCTGCAGGATTGTTTCCCTTGGAAATCTTGTAGAAAATCCTTTTAATCAGTAGAGGCTAATATTACAGTTAACAATCAGGTTCAATGCGAATTCCTTTATTTGCAACTGCCTCCATCCTTAACGCATCAAGAGAATCTTCTGCAGAGAATCTCTTATAATAGTTATTGTGTTAAGAAAATGCCGAAAATTCTGTTAAAAGAACTAAACGAATGAATTGGGCAGAGATAATACCCCTGATTTTTTTACTTCTTCCTTAAGATCAGGTATTCTTTTAGAGTGGGTATTGCTTAAATATAAAAAGTACCTAAAGGAATATTGATAAGCTTTTAGTGGTTTTATAAAAACTCTGTAAGGAAGACTTATTATTCGATGATATAAATATTGATATATAAAGAAATGTATTTGAAGAATGGTTGCGGGGGCAGGATTTGAACCTACGACCTTCGGGTTATGAGCCCGACGAGCTACCAGACTGCTCCACCCCGCGTCAAATTGTGTGCACATTATAGTTGCAAAGTGATGATGTGTCAAGCGTTTTGTAGGTTAAAAATAAATTATTTTTAAGTTGTGAGGATAGTTGATATTGGGAAATAGTATAGACAGGATAAACTGACAATACCAATTGGTATTGTCAGCCTGGAGTTAATAGGAAATTAAGATTATTCTCTAACAGCTGAGAAAACAGAATTGTCGCCACCGAATGGGTTTGAAACATAGCGCTCCGCATCCCAGTCGTTGTCATACTTTACTGAATTGTCCTCAAAGGTGTATTTGAATCTGTACTGATATGATGGCTGTTCGCCTTCGTTAACAGTAATAGAACCTTTGAATGTACCATTCTTCTGTGCTTTCATAGCTACTGGCTGCCATCCGTTGTGCTCACATAAAAGATCGATCTTTTTTGCATTCTGAGCAGCAGCCTTTTTAATTGTGAATGTAACTGTTACCTTGCTGTCCTTGGTAAACTTTTTAGAAACGCTCATCGTTTTCTCCTTAACTTTACTAGCACCGCCTGTAATATCAATCACATCATAATCATGGACTTTCATCGGTACTTTTCTCTTTCTACAGCCCTATTGTATGGCATTTTGTGCCAAATTTTCTATTTTTGGATGCCAAATAATCAAACAAAGTTACAATTGTGTGAAGTAAGCCATACTTTTTTTGTGATATTTTGAAAACAATTTACATAAATCATTGTTAACCTATTGTAATGAAAAGATAAAAAATTATTAGAGGAATATCAAAATTTCAACCGTTTACAAAAATACAAAAAAATCAAATTGAAAAAAACGGCATATAAATCAAGGTAATAAAAATTATTAGAAGAGTGTTTTTACTGCACAATACTTAAAAACGTAAATATTTTTCAATAATCTTTTTGGTAAATTCTCTTCTCATGTAAAAGCCTCTAGGTCTTGTTTTAATTATCTGACCTTCAGGACCAATACAATCAGTCAGAGCCTGACCGTTGGCTGCCTTTGGTCTTAACTGAATTATCTGACCGTATCGAGCACTAAGCTGGCTGATATTTCCTGTCTTTACAAATTCGTAAAGCTCGTTGAAGTCTCTTCTTAACTGCTGCAACTGTTCTTGGTCAGGAGTAAAAAAGAAATAACCTTCAATTTTCCTTTGTGTATAGTCCATCTGTTTTTCTGCTGTAATCAAAATGAAAAGAACTCTCATGACTTTTGAGTATAGAGCAGAGTTTTCAAAGGTCAGGTTTCTGATATTTGTAAGAGGAGCATGACACAGAAATGTTGACTCAAGAGGCTCAAGATTTCTGTCTACAGGAATAGTTTTAAGCTCAAGACCTAGTTTTGGAAAATCAGGAATTGGCTGGTTCTGTGCAGTTGCTCCTAGGATAAGTTCTAAAAGTTCGCCGGTAAAACCTTTTCCGTGGGTTGGAGATATAGGAAGTGGTACATTTGCGGTTTCTGCAAGCATAGCAATACTTTTACCTATTATTAAGTCAAGATTTGAAATCAGTTCTTCAAAAGTTTCAGGACTTTTACTCTGGTATTTATCTTTAGCCTGTGTTGCCATAATTTTTCCTTAAAAAATAAGTAAAAGCCGGTTTTGGTCACTCTAGTATTTGCTCAATCTTGCTATAATAGATTACAGCAGATCTTTGTATATTTACAAAGAATATAAAATTTTAGACTAGGCGGTTTTTGTGATAGATAAAGATGGATACAGACCAAATGTTGGTATCGTAATCTGCAACCGCAAAGGTCAGGTATTATGGGCAAGACGCATCAGGCAGAATTCCTGGCAGTTTCCTCAAGGCGGAGTTGACAGAGGAGAATCTCCTGAAGATGCCATGTATCGTGAGCTATATGAGGAATTAGGCCTTGATAAAAGTGATGTCACACTTTTGGCTTCAACTAAATTCTGGCTCAGATACAGACTTCCTAAAAGACTGATAAGATGGAATGAAAAACCTGTCTGCATTGGGCAGAAACAGAAATGGTATCTGCTTACTTTAAACAAAGACAGATCAAATCATATTGAGTTCAGCAGGGAAGGTCATCCTGAATTTGACGACTGGCGATGGGTTAGCTACTGGTATCCTGTCCGTCAGGTTGTTGCATTTAAACGAGATGTTTACAGAAAAGTTCTGACTGTGTTTGCACAGGCAGCTATGTTTGGCGCTCATACCGCTGAAAGCAGAAAATCTGGAAGAATCAGGAAGGGATAAAAGTGGAAAATAAGCAAAATTCAATTTTACTTGCCCTCAGACAGATTATTCAGGAGGTCTCAACAAAGAGCTCTTTTGAAGACACTGTTACAACTCTAGTGGAAAAAATAAGAAGCACAACTCATTCCGACTGCTGTTCTCTATATTTGCTAAACAGCAGAAAGAATCTGTTAAGACTTGCTGCCACTGATGGTCTGCAGAAGGATTCTATCGGTAAAGCCTCATTGATGATTGGTGAGGGTCTGGTAGGCCTTGTAGCGCAGAAAGAGGAACTTTTGAATCTTGCAGATGCTCCATCACATCCGAATTTTAAATATCTTCCTGACGTAGGTGAGGATGAGTTTTTGTCTTTCCTTGGTGTTCCTGTTATAAATCAGGGGGAATTACTTGGTGTTCTGGTTATTCAGTGCAAGCAAAACCGTCAGTTTAATGAGCAGGAAGAAACCTTCCTGATTACACTCTCAGCTCAGATTGCATCAATTATCTTTGTAAACAGATCAAGCAAGGAAACAGGCTCTGATTTTAACAACGGAAAAAGATACAAGGGAAAAACCGGCTCAGGCTCAATAGCTATTGCACAGGCTGTGGTTTACAAGCCACCTGTAAATTTCGAAACAATGCAGGTTGTTTATTCTGATGATAAGGACATTCAGTCTGAACTTTTTCATCAGACGATATTCCAGCTTCAGATGGAGATGGACATAGCCAATCT
>JBJEWX010000040.1:0-3459 GCA_051885275.1 Succinivibrio sp.
ATAAGGAAACTGGGGATAAGGCAGCTTTACTTTCAGCCAGACTCAAGCAGTTAGCTTCTGTTTTGGGAATTCTTTCTCAGGATCCAGTGGTATTTTTAACAAGTGGCGCATCTGATGATGATGCTTCTGAAATTGAAGCTCTAATCAAAGAAAGAAATGATGCAAGAAAGGCAAAAGACTGGGCAAGAGCTGATGCTGCCCGTGACAAGCTAAAAGCAATGCACATTGAGCTTGAAGACGGACCATCAGGAACAACCTGGAGACGAGTATAGTCAATATATTCTGGTAGAAGATTAACTAATTTATACAAGAGTCTTATAAGACAGAGCAAATTTCGCAACGGTTTTTCATGTATTTAGAAAGAGCAAGAATTGAGAATTTCAGAGGTATAAGAAAACTCTCAGTAGATTTTGAAGATTCTAGTACCTTTCTGATAGGTGAAAATCAGTGGGGTAAAACTTCACTGTTGAGAGTGCTTTGGATGCTTTTAGGTCAGGGAGAGGTTCTGTGTAAATTTAAAAAGACTGATCTCTATAAACCGATAAAAATCCCTGAAGATCAGAACTTCCCAAAAGACAACTTAGTCGAAAAAGTTACATCAAGACCTGCTGTTTTATTAGATAGTGCATACAGAGACGACACTAATACAGCTGATGCAGAGGATGTCTTAAATGACAATAACATTTATTTCCAAGAAGCTGAAGACAAAACAGACATATCATTAGAAAACCCAATTATTCTTGACAAGTCAGAATTTATTAAGGATTTGGGTGAGTATATAGAAAACTCTGAAGATTTTTCAGATTTTGAAAAAGAAGATGTATTCAAAAGTACCGTAGGAAGAATACGAGTTGATCTGTACTTTAGGGAGAGTATTCCCTCTTCAGAGGCTGATACTGACATAGATCTGAAAAAGTTCTGGAACTATTGTACAGACGGTGTCTACAGAATCCATTGGCAGATTATAGGTGAGTTTGATCAGAATGAAGAAAAGTTTATAACAAGGCATAATCTTATAAAGAAAAGTGGCAATATCCAAAGCCAAGAAGCAGTAGAGAAGGCAATCCTAGCGCTGATTAGGTTTAATCCTGTATTCAGACTTAGAGATAGCCGAATGGAAGACAGGTCAAAGAAAGGAAGAGAAAGCAACGTATCCAAAAAGATCGATAATATTGTTCACGTTCTTACAAGTGACATCGCATTAAGTGCAGATGTAGTAAGCAAGAGTGTGAATCTTTTTGGTGAGTTTTTAGATAAATACTTTTCAGAATATGACAATCAGATAGAAAGCTCTGCTGTAAATGATAGAAACAATATCAATGAAATGGTTAAATCACCTCTAACCTTAGAGTCCATTTCGAATATACGCCAGACTTTAAAATCTCCTGGATTTAATAAATCAAAAGCCCTTCTTTCAATTATTGCTCTTACTTTTATGGTCAACAAAGGTGATCGTAATGTAGACAGAAGGAGCAACCCGATTCTAATTTTAGAAGACATAGAATCTAGATTTCATCCATCTTTATTACTGTCTTTCTGGTCTCTTCTTGCAAATATTGATAATCAGAAGATTGTAACTACCAATAGCGGAGATCTTTTATCCGCTGTTAGCCTCAATTCTATCAGAAGGCTTCATAAAAAGAATTATGATACAAGATGCTATAAGATAGACAATAAAAGCCTAAGCTATGAAGATATGAGAAGGATAGCCTTTCATATCAGATTAAATCGACCAATGGTACTGTTTGCCAGAACCTGGCTTTTAGTAGAAGGTGAGACAGAGGTTTGGATGATAAATCAGATAGCATCTATTTTGGGAATTTCTCTAGCCTGTGAAGGAATAAGAATTGTTGAGTTCGCGCAGTGCGGACTTAAACCTCTGATAAAAATGGCCATACAGTTAGGTATAAACTTCCATGTCCTTACAGATGGGGATGAAGCCGGAAAGAAATATGCTGACACAGTGAATTCCTTTACAGCAAAAAATCACCTTTCAAAACACCTGACGGTTCTGCCTCAAAAAGATATAGAACATTATCTTTATTATCAGGGATATGAGCAGGAATTCCGTTTGGCGGCAGGCCTTCCAATAAAGGATCAGTTAAAAAAGGGAATAACAACAGAGAAAATTATTGAAACGGCGATTAAGCGAAAGAGCAAGCCGGGGCTGGCATTGCTCCTAGTAGATGCAATCAGTAAGAAAGGCCCTTCTGGTATACCGGTTGTATTTGCAAAACTTCTGCAGACGGTACGTGCACTGGACAATATTTCATTTTTAGGCTTATAAACAGAGTCTATAAAATAATCAAATCATCACACATATATTTACGGTTTTAATTGAGGTTAATATGCAGGAATATCAGCGTAAATTCATTGAGTTGGCATTAAAAAAAGGTGTTCTGAAGTTTGGAAGCTTCGTTTTGAAATCTGGCAGAACCAGCCCTTATTTTTTTAATGCTGGTGGCTTTAATACCGGTGAAGACCTGGCTACACTTGGTGAATGTTACGCAAGAGCACTGATTGATTCTGGAATAAAATTTGATGTTCTCTTTGGACCTGCCTATAAGGGAATTCCTCTGGCCTGTGCAACTGCTATGGCTCTATCAAGTGTATTTAAACAAAGTGTGCCATGGTGTTTTAACCGTAAGGAAAAAAAGGATCACGGAGAGGGAGGAAACCTTGTAGGAGCACCTCTTAAAGGAGATATTCTTTTAATTGATGATGTTATTACTGCCGGAACTGCCATCAGAGAGTCAGAGGAAATTATCAAAGCCAATAATGCAAATTTCAAAGCAGCTTTAATTGCATTGAACAGGCAGGAGAAGGGTAAAGGGGAGAAGAGCGCTATTGCAGAAGCTGAAGAGCAGATCGGCATTAAGATTATTTCGATAGTCTCCTTCAGTGATTTATTAAAGTATATTGAGGAAGATGCTGAATTAAGCAGGCATCTTCCAGCAATGAAGGCATACAGAGAACAGTACGGAGCTTAATATTATATATTATCTTCTTGGAAGAAATTATGCCAAGAAGCTATTTGCTGTACCTGCTGTTGTTAATACTGAATTGGCAACCGCAGTACAGCTGGTTATAAAAATTGATTTCTTTTACTAATTCGTATCTTCTGCCAACCAGACCTTCTTTTCTCCAGTCCTGATCCCAAAATTTGCTACCTTCGACAGTTTCCTGAGCAATAAATCCAGCTCTGTTTACCTGTTCTTTGCTTTTCCAACGTGATGTGCAAAGAGTTGTTGTAAAAAGAAATATTCCCTTATCCTTAGCAAATTTTGCAGTTGCAGTAAGTCTTAGAGCAAAGCACTTTAAGCATCTTCCGCCTCTTTCAGGTTCATTTTCCTGACCTTTTATATCAGTTTTCCATTGTTCGTATGAATAATCACCAATTGTGTAATTAAGATTTAAAAGATTACAGAAATGCACCCACTCATCGCGCCTTTTTATATA
>JBJEWX010000041.1:0-3421 GCA_051885275.1 Succinivibrio sp.
CAAGGCACGACAGAGATTTAAATGCCAGCGTGAATATCCTGAATAAAGGCTTGTCAGTAGCCAGAAATACTGACAATACCGTAGGACATACGGAATTTTAAGCCTGTGCTGAAAAGCTTAAGGATCAATTATCCAAGAGATCGTGTAAGACGTAGTTCGCTATGCTGTGGTCTATGAAACAGGAATCCCACGACTTCAGTCGTGGGAGTGTCAATAGAGGAAAGCTTTGAGCTTAATTTTTTGTAAGCCTACAGGACAAGAAATGATAATTAAAGATGCGCTGGTATTTAAAGACGGTCAGTTTGAAAAAGGTGATGTTTGCACAGAGGGAGGGCTAATCAGCCAGAGCAGCTCAGACGGCAGGATAATTGATGCTCACGATCTTTATCTGCTACCGGGCTTTGTCGATCTGCATTTTCATGGGGCTGATAACGCAGACTTTATGGATGGGGATTTGGAGCAGCTGATAAAACTTGCAGAATATGAAGCTAAAAACGGGATTACCTCAATAGCTCCTGCAAGCATGACCATGAGCAGGGAGTGCATATTAAAGAGTATACGCACTGCAGTTTTGTATAAGAAGCTCTTTGAGAGTAAGCACAAAGCCTGTGCAAGCCTTGAAGGTATATACCTTGAGGGACCTTTTGTCAGCGAAAAGAAACTTGGAGCTCAGAATCCTGATTATGTCCTTAAGCCTTCAAAAGCCGCGCTAAAGGAGTTTTTAGACTCTGCAGAGGGGCTGATTAAGGTGGTGGTGATTGCTCCTGAAAAGGAGGGGGCTTTAGAGCTTATTGAAAGTTTTAAGGACAGAGTGGTTTTTTCACTTGGCCACAGTGATTCAGATTATGAGACAGCGACGCAGGCAATGAACTGCGGCCTGTCACAGCTTACTCATACCTTTAATGCCATGAATCCTTTTTTACATCGTAAGCCAGGTCCCATAGGGGCTGCCTGTGATTCTGAAAATACAGTATGTGAAATCATTACAGACGGAATACATGTGCACTCATCGTGGGTCAGGGCTCTTTTTAAACTGAAAAACGCTGAATCGATAGTTATGGTTTCTGATTCTATGATGGCAACAGGTCTGTGCGATGGAGTGTATTCTCTTGGAGGGCAGCGCGTGATGGTAAAAGGCAGGAGGGCAACCCTTGAGAACGGAGTTATTGCAGGCTCTGCAAGTAATCTTTATGACTGCTTTAAAAATGCGGTATTGAACATGAACATACCTTTAGGCAGAGCAGTATTGGCCTGTACGCAGAATCCGGCTAGGGTTCTGAAAATTGACCACTTTGCAGGAAAGATAGAAAAAAACTACAGGGCAGATTTACTTATTGCTGACAGAGAGCTTAACTTAAAAGGCGTGATCTTAAGAGGAGAGCTTTTGTATCTTTTGTAAGCCTTTGCAGTAAAAGACAATGCGGCTTTAGGAGTATTCAGGGGCTGTCATAAATACTTTGTGCAGGCTATAGCTCAAGACAGCTCATTTTTTTTGTTTTGGTACTGTATGAAACAGAATCCTAAAAGCTTAAGCGAAAAGTTAGGTAATCCTGAACGCATACATGAAAGCCTGATTTGGTCTTAGTCATTTCAAAAAACTACTAATCGAAAAATTAATAAAAAATTGTTTGTAATGATCGTCATGATTGGTTAAAATACTCCATTGCCCCTCTAATCGAGAACAGGATTCCCACCCGTGTTTCTTGATGCAGAACATATGTTCTGTTTGGAAAGAGAGCGGACAGTTGAAACTGTCTGTATGTTTTAAAGGATAATTCCTTCAAAAAAGGGTTTTTTGATGAAAACTTATGTTGCAACACCATCAACAATTAAGCGTGATTGGTTAGTTATTGATGCTGAGGGTCAGACATTAGGTCGCCTAGCTACTGAAATTGCTTTACGTTTACGCGGTAAGCACAAGCCAGAGTACACCCCATTCCTTGATACTGGTGATTACGTTATCGTAATCAACGCATCAAAGGTTAAGGTTACTGGCAACAAGGCTCACGATAAGATGTATTATCACCACACTGGTTTCCCAGGTGGAATCAAGTCAGAGTCTTTTGAGAAGTTATTAGCACGTAAGCCTGAGGATGTTATCGAGACTGCAGTTCGCGGTATGCTTCCAAAGGGACCATTAGGTCGTGCTATGTTCCGTAAGCTAAAGGTATATGCTGGTGAGTCTCATAATCATGCTGCTCAACAGCCTCAGGTTATCAAGTTTTAAGGAGCATTAGCAAATGGCTGCAAATCAGTATTATGGTACCGGTCGTCGTAAGGACGCAACAGCACGTGTATTCTTAAAGCAGGGTACCGGCAAATTAGAGATCAACGGTAAGACTCTTGAACAGTATTTTGGTCGTCCAACTTCTCGTATGGTTGTAGCCCAGCCATTAGAGTTACTGGAAGTATCAGACAAGTTCGATCTGTACATCACTGTTTCAGGTGGTGGTATCACCGGTCAGGCTGGTGCAATTCGTCACGGTATTACCAGAGCTTTAATTGAGTACGACGAGTCATTCCGTCCTGCATTACGCAAGGCTGGCTTTGTAACTCGTGATGCTCGTTCTGTAGAGCGTAAGAAGGTTGGTCTTCACAAGGCTCGTAAACGTCCACAGTACTCAAAGCGTTAATACAAAACAATTTTTCATTGTTTCAGAAGAACCTCTGCCTTGTGCAGGGGTTTTTTATTATAATAGCTGTAGTTATTGGGAGTTGTTTCATGAATAGATTAAAGAGCTTTAAATCCTATCTTTTTACTGCCTACTACAACTGGCTTCTTGATAATGAGATTACCCCTCATCTGCTGGTTGATGCGAATATGCCAGGGGTAGTTGTTCCAAAATGTTATGTTAGAGATGGCTCTATCCTGTTAAGTCTCTCTCCTTCAGCAATTGCAGATTATAAGTGCCTTACCAAAGGCATCAGCTTTAAAGCAAGATTTAAGGGGCAAAGCGAGGATATATACATTCCATATATTGCAATGGAACAGCTTATTGCTCTTGAATCTGGAACTGCACTTCCTATAGGTAAGGCCTTAGAACAGCTTGATCTTGCTCCAAGTGATGAAATTTATCCTGATGAGGGCTCTGTCTCTGAACCTTCTCTGTTTAGCCTTGAGGAGAGTAGTGATCCTTCTCAGGATTCAAAGTCTGCAGAAGATACTAAAGATCCATCTGCACAGGGGGGCTCTTCTCCAAATCCTTCTTTTGAGATTGTGAAAGATTGACAGCTCCTCCCTGGCTTCAGCCATGGGAGCTGTCAATATTCATAATCTCATCCTTATGCGAAGTTGAGCGGTGAGGTGCGTCATACTTTTAGGCGGCAGGCACCGCCTGGAAAAAGGAGAAAAAAATAAGTAAGGGGATCTTCGGCTGAAGGCAATTGCAGACAGTGTCTGCAAATCATCCTACTGCTGCCC
>JBJEWX010000042.1:0-3417 GCA_051885275.1 Succinivibrio sp.
TTTATGTTTCGTTAATTATAAAATTCATTAATATGATATTGCAAGCTCTAAAATATGCCTTTCCATATACTCTTCCTATTCTAGGAGGCTTTTACTTTATAGGATTTGCCTATGGTTTTTATATGGATGCCTTAGGCTTTGGTTTTATGTATCCTATGCTGATGAGTCTGCTGATCTTTGCCGGATCACTTGAAATGATTGCTGCAACTATGATGCTTAGTACATTTTCTCCTGCAAGCATACTGTTAACCTCTTTCATTGTGCAGGCAAGACATCTGTTCTATGGCATTTCAATGCTCGATAAATTCAGAAACATAGGTATAAAAAAATACTACATAATCTTTGGAATGTGTGACGAAAGCTTTGCTATCAACTACTCGGCTAAAATTCCGGATCATATAAACAAAGGATGGTTCTATTTCTTTGTTACAGCGCTCAACCATTTTTTCTGGTTTTCGGGATCTACCCTAGGAGGTCTGTTGAGTAACTCAATCTCCATTGAAATAAAAGGACTTGAGTTTGTTATGACAGCCCTTTTTACCGTTATTCTTGTGGACTGCGTCAGAGCCGGGAAAAACTATATATCAGGAGCAATTGGCCTTTTGTGCACCTCATTAGCTCTTATTATTACAGGTAAGGAAAACTTCATGCTTGTATCTATGGGCTTAATCTTATTATTACTGCTCCTGCTTAAGAAAAACCTGTCACAAAAATTTTAGCGAGTATGAAATGCAGAACATAACAGAACAGTGTATGACAGTTGGGCTTTGCATCCTTGCAACTCAGATATCAAGATTCCTTCCATTTGCAGTTTTTTACCAAAACAGGAGACTGCCTGGAGTAATAAGTTATCTTGGAAAGGTTCTGCCAGCTTCTGTATTTGGAATGCTACTAGTATACTGCTGCAAAGATGTAGGTGCTGCTAATGCCTTGCCTTATTTCATTTGCATTGCCGCAACAGCATTCTCCCATGTCCTTTATAAAAATATGATGGTATCTATAGGTTTTGGAACTTTTTTGTATGTGCTTCTTATCAATACCGTCTTTTCATGAGTGTTGACACAGATAGGCAAATAAAAAAAAGCTACACCCCATAATTAGTGAAGCCTGCGTATAAATCTACATACGAATCAATCAGCTAACCAGGCAACTATCCTTATGTCTGTGAAGTTCTGCCACAACTGTGGCAGAACTGCTGAATTGCTCTATGTTATCAAATTATTTTAAGGCTTTGAGCAAGTCCTCTCATAATGATTTAATCTGAGTATCTGATTGCCTTTACAGCATTGTTTAGAGCAACCTTTTCATCCACTTTATCATTCAAAACATCATAAAGGGCAATGTCCATCTGTTCCCAGACTTTTCTCATCTTTGCAACTGATGGCATAGGTTCAGTGTTTTTTACCTCAGATAAAATGCAGTTTGCCATATCATCGTATGCAATATAGCTATCATTTAATACCTGTTTAATTGGAGGCAGCTCTGCATTGGCAAAATATCTACTCTGAGCATTAGAAGGCTCATTTAGGAAAGAAATTAACTTAGCAGCCAAATCCTTATTTTTACTCTCAGCAGGAATTGCATATCCTTTTACTCCATAGAAAGGAGAAATTGATTTGCCGTTGGCAAGCTTTGGAAGTGGAGCGACCGAAAAATTGACCCCTTCTCTTGCATATTTTTCCATAGCCCAAGGTCCGTTTACTACAGCTGCCGCATATCCCTTGATAAACATCATATCAATAATGGCATCTGCTTTTTTAGATAAGGCTTCCTTAGGTACACACTCCTCTACATAGGAGATAAGCTCTTTAACTCCTTTTAGGGCATTGCTGTTATTAAGACCAACATCAAAAATGTTGGCTGTACCATTTGTGTTTTTGCCAAATACATATCCCCCATTTCCTAAAATGAAGCCGTTTGAGTAATAGAATTTGGTAAAGTCACCTATTAACCCATATTTGTCAGAGTAGGTACTCTTTAACATTTTGCTGAAATTTTTATACTCTTCAAGAGTTTCAAAAGGATAATTGATAAGATCAAGATTGTAGTAAACCATAAGAGTCTCAATTGATCTTGGACTAGCATAAATCCTGTCAGCAAAGCTTACAGCCTTAATAGCACTCTCATCAAAGGAAGAAGCCTGTTCCTTCATAAAATCAAGCGCTTCTACTCTACCCTCTGTTGCAGCCTCTGTAAGTCTGTCTGAAACCAGAATGAAAACATCTGGAATACCATCTTTGCCTTCTTTTAATTTATCATACTGAAGTGCAGCTTTCTTTTCCTTTAAAAGAACAGTACAGTTGTTCTCCTTTTCAAATTTCTCAATCATTGGCATGATTGAGCCACTCTTGTGCTGATCTTCCCACACAGTGATTACTCTTGGTGCCTGCGCTGTTTGTGATGCCCCGTAGGCTTCTAGTGAAAGCAGACTAAATGGAAATACCGCCGCTAAAACATATTTGGATGGACACAGTGACATAATAACCTCACTATTTAAGCTAAAAGTATTTTTTTATGTGATCATGGTACCTTTTATCAGTTAATAATTAATTTATCTTTTGTTAAATCAATGTATTAATCAGTAAACAAACCGCATATATAAGAGTTTTCTCAAACTTATATACAGATTCATGATGTACATGAATTTGACTTTTTATAAAAGCGTACGTAAATTTATCCGAAGATTGATTTCAGGAGTTTTTTGTGATTGGTTTTGTTGGTGCAGGAAAAGTTGGGGTATCTCTGTCAGCTTTTTTTAAAGCACGCTGTGTAGATATTTCAGGTTTTTATTCTAAAAATATTTCTTCTGCAGAGTATGCAGCCTCTCTTACTGACAGCAAAGTACTTTCTCTGTCTGAACTTGTAAATTCATCTGACATTATCTTTGTAACTGTGCCTGACAGTGTTATTGCAGAGATTGACCTTCTATTGTCTGATAACTTTAAAGAATTCCTAAAGGACAAAATCCTTGTTCACTGCTCAGGAGCTTTAAGTTCAAGCGAGGGTTTCAGACTGTCAGGAAAAATCTGCTCCTGTGCAAGTATTCATCCAATGATGGCCTTTAACAGCAAGACTACTGATTTTGAAAATATACAAAATTGCTTTTACACCGTTGAAGGCGATGAAAATGCACTAAAAACCGTTCAAAACCTGCTGACTAGGCTAAAGCTTTCATTTAAAAGAATTTCCTCTGAAAACAAGGCTGCCTACCATTTAGCCTCTGTACTTAACAGTAACTGCATGGCAGCACTCTTTTATATGGGGCAGAGGCTTTTACATGAATGCGGATTTAACGAAACTGAATCAAGACTTGCCTTAAGTTCTCTTATGAAGAAAAATGCGGATAATATCGGATCTTGCGGAGTTTATGATGCATTGACCGGACCTGTAATCAGAAATGATGCTGTTACTGTATCA
>JBJEWX010000043.1:0-3415 GCA_051885275.1 Succinivibrio sp.
TAAGGCGCTTCATGAGCAGATGCGATGCAATTCTGATGAACTGGCCTGCAATGCGGTATTCAGAGTTATCAACAAACAGTATGAAAAGGCTGTATTGGTGGAAAGTCAGGCTCAGCTTGACAGTGAAGAAGGTCAGTATCAGGCTGAGGTAAGATCTGAACAGCTAAAAGAGCCTGTGGCAGAAGAGAAAGACCAGACAGGTTTGAAGACAGAAAATACTGATCCAACAAACAGCGATAAATAGGAGCTGCAGTATGACAAAAGTGCAGTTAGAACCTTTTATCTATCCTATTGATCCAAAGAATAACCTTATATGCGGAGCTGATGAGGCTGGTAGAGGCCCTTTAATGGGAAATGTTGTGGCCGCATGTGTGGTTTTAGATCCAGACAGACCTATTGAAGGGCTCAATGACTCAAAAAAGCTTTCAGAAAAGAAAAGGGATGCTTTAGAGCCTTTAATCAAGGAGAGGGCGCTTGCCTTTGGAATAGGTCAGTGTACCCCGCTTGAGATCGACTCAATGAATATTCTCAATGCCTCCTTAGAGGCTATGCGCAGAGCCTATGAGAATATGCGCTGTCAGTGCAGTCTGATGCTTGTTGACGGCAACAGGGTTATCAAAGATTTAGGCATAGCCTGCCAGTCTGTAGTCAAGGGAGATGCAAGAGTTGCAGAAATTGCTGCAGCCTCAATACTTGCAAAGGTTGAGCGCGACAGACAGATGTATGAACTTGACCGCATGTACCCAGAATACGGTTTTGCAAAGCATAAGGGTTACCCGACAAAAGAGCACCTTCAGATTCTAGGCAATTTACCGGTTATAGACTGCTACAGAAAAAGCTACGGACCTGTAAGAAAACTGATAGAACAGAGATCGGGGCCAGATGCTCATGAATTTGATGAGCAGGAACTGTATTTCTGATTTTCAAAATGCACCTATTTTGTAGTAAAATTGTCTGAATTGAAATAGGAACAAACCTGTGAGGTTAAATCCACTGTGATGAATATAAATTATTTAGATTTTGAACAGCCAATTGCAGATCTGCTGGCACATATCGAAGAATTAAAAAGATTAAGCGCTGATTCCAATTCAAGTGTTGATCTTACCGTAGAGTTAAATCAGCTTGAGAAAAAGAATCTTGAGTTAACCCGCAAGATCTTCTCATCATTATCAGACTGGCAGATTTCTCAGCTGTCACGTCACCCAATGCGTCCATATACCCTGGATTATATTGAAAGAATTTTTACAGATTTTCATGAGCTTGCCGGTGACAGAGCATTTGCTGATGACAAGGCTATCATTGGTGGACTTGCCCGCCTGAACGGTCGTCCTGTAATGGTAATTGGCCATCAGAAGGGAAGAGATATCAAGGAGCGCACAATGCGTAACTTTGGTATGCCTAAACCTGAAGGCTACAGAAAGGCTATGCGTCTTATGAAGCTTGCAGAAAGATTCAATATGCCAATCATAACCTTTATCGACACCCCAGGTGCATATCCTGGAGTTGGTGCTGAAGAGCGTTCACAGGCAGGCGCAATTGCAGAGAGCTTAAAACTGATGAGTGATCTTAGTGTTCCTGTAATCTGTACAGTTATCGGCGAGGGTGGCTCAGGTGGTGCACTTGCAATCGGCGTAGGTGACAGAGTAAACATGCTTGAATATTCTACCTATTCTGTAATTTCCCCTGAAGGATGTGCTTCAATTCTGTGGAAGTCAGCAGACAAGGCTCCTTTAGCTGCTGAGGCAATGAACATTACAGCAAATCGCATCAAAGATCTTGGACTTATCGATAATGTTGTAAAAGAGCCTCTAGGTGGCGCACACCGTAACTATGATGAAATGGCTGAAAATCTCAAGCAGCGTCTTGAGACAGATATCGCAGAACTGTCAGGAATACCTTCAGACAGAATTATTGAACAGCGTTTCTCCCGTTTAATGAAGTACGGATATTGTTAAAAGAAAAAGCTCAGCAGGTGGTCGACTCACTTGCTGACAAAATCATTTCAACTGTCGCTCCATCATTACTGGTCGTAGGGCTGTCTGGTGGGGCTGATTCAACTTTAGCTCTGATTGTAGGCCGAGCAGTCGCACAAAAAGATCCAAGGTTTTCAGTTCTTGCAGTTCACTGTATCCATGGATTAGATGCAGATGATCCTATCTGGCTTGAGCATTGCACAAAGCTTTGCAGGCGCCTTGAGGTTAAACTTGTTACCCCAAAGCTCAATATTGTCTATGGAAATGGCAGATCACCTGAAGAAGTATCCCGATCTGAACGTTATAGCGCGCTTTTTTCTAATGCAGGAGAAAACGGCATTCTGCTGTTAGGGCATCAGGCAGATGATCAGGTTGAAAACTTCCTTCTTGCCTTAAAGAGAGGATCAGGACCTTATGGTCTGTCAGGAATGCAGTTTTTAACGCAGGATAACCGAGGAAGGATCATAAGACCACTTCTTGAGTATTCAAAACAGGAAATTATAGAGATTATTGAGTCCCTCGGATTTGATCATGTGTTTGATATTTCCAATACCTATCTGAAATTTGAGAGAAACTTCATCAGACTTAAAGTGCTGCCTCTTTTAAAAGAGCGCTTTGCAGGAATTGACGGTTCAATCTTAAGAAGTGCAAAACTTTGTGCTATTGAGCATGATCTTGCAACACGCTATGCAAAGAAAGCCTTTGACAGCTGCTTTGAGATAGAGCATAACAGGCTTAATCTTGAAAAGCTTGATCTATCAGATGAGGCCCTGTCTCTTCTAGTAATCAGAATGTTTCTTTCAAAATTCCAGTCGCTTCCTCCAGAATACAGCATAGTAAGACAAACTATAGCTCTATGTGAAGCAGGCTTTGATCAGCACGGACTGATAATGCTTGGAGATAAAAAGATCTGCAGATTCAGAAATTATCTGTATGTTGTGCCTGATCTGAAAAAACCTGAGAAAACTGAAGTGACAATAAAGGCAGGGGAGACTGTTAAGCTTGGAGACTACAGGTACTCATTAAATGAGAACTCAATTAGCAGTGCAATTCTTGATTTTAACTATAGTGGCAGTTTAAAGCTTCACCCTGTTGGAAGAAATCATTCCCGTGAGGTAAAAAAGCTATTTGCAGAATATGATGTACCTGTATGGGAAAGAGGGGCACAGCCATTGGTCTTAGATGCAAGTGACCGAACAGTGCTTTCCTTAGGATCACTGTTTAGAGTTCGCAATCCCAAATTACCAGAAATGGATAATTCACCTCTTTTAAGCGTAACAGCGTGTAGAGAGTAGATTTATCTTTCTAACTTACCTACATATATAAAACTGCTGCATTTGTGTCAGTTATTTATCCCCTCCCACTCCTGCAGCACCTTACTCCCAAACAACAGCTAAACCACATATCTGCTATAATGAAGACATCAAAGATTTAGGAAACAG
>JBJEWX010000044.1:0-3412 GCA_051885275.1 Succinivibrio sp.
TGACATCTATTCGAAGGCTTTGCACTAAAGCGCTCCTATTTTGAGTTAGAACTCTTTTGCTCGTCTTTCTCGATTACACGAAAAAAGGTTTCATTCTTTTTTACCATGCCAAGCTCTGATCTGGCGATCTCCTCAACTACCAGATTGCCTTGCTGCAGGTCTGAAATTTCGTCTTCTAAAGCCTGATTCCTGGCTTCAAGTTTCTTGGATTTTTTCTCAGCATCCTCGTATTTCTGGCTGATTTCATTATATTGCTCTATTCCATTACGTCCTTTGTATATGTCATATCCCAGATAACATATGATAAGAAACAGGAATAGAGCAAATAATTTCATTTCAAACCTTCGCTAGTGCTTATCCTGATACTCTTTTGCAGCCTTAATAAAACCAGAGAAGAGCGGATGTCCCTTTCTTGGGTTTGATGTAAACTCAGGATGGAACTGAACACCAATAAACCATGGGTGATTTGGGTTCTCAATAATCTCTACAAGCTTGTTGTCAGTTGACAAACCAGCTACTTTTAAGCCCTTGTCAGTGATCTTGCCGATAAGATTGTTGTTTACCTCATAACGGTGACGGTGTCGTTCTACAATATCGTCACTTCCGTATAGTTCACGAACCTTTGAGCCTTTGAGAAGGTGGCATAACTGACCGCCAAGTCTCATGGTACCACCAAGATCAGACTTGTCTGAACGCTTTTCAACCTTTCCTGACTCATCCTTCCATTCGGTAATCAGTGCAACCACAGGGTTCTTTGTCTCAGGATCAAACTCTGTTGAATTTGCACCCTCAAGTCCTGCAACATTGCGGGCATACTCTATCAGGGCAACCTGCATACCAAGGCAGATTCCAAGATAAGGAATATTGTTCTCACGAGCATACTTAGCTGCTAGGATTTTGCCTTCAATTCCGCGTTTGCCAAAGCCACCTGGAACTAAGATTGCATCTAGGCCTTCAAGAACACCAAGCCCCTTTACCTCAACATCTTCAGAGTCAATATACTTGATATGAACCTGAAGTCTATTCTTAAGACCGCCGTGCTTTAATGCTTCATTAACAGACTTGTAGGCATCATGCAGTTCAACATATTTACCCACCATACCAATAGTAACTTCACCAGTGGTATTTGCCTGCTGATATAAAACCTGCTCCCAATCTGAAAGATCAGCCTCAGGAGCTTCAAGTCTGAACCTGTCTACAACAAACTGATCTAGATACTGACTCTTAAGCAAGGCTGGGATCTTATAGATGGAATCAACATCTTTCATGCTGATAACAGCATTTTCTGATACGTTACAGAACATTGCAATCTTGTGACGCTCATGAGCAGGAATGCCTGTCTCTGAACGGCAGATTAAGATATCAGGCTGAATTCCGATTGACAGAAGTTCTTTTACTGAGTGCTGTGTTGGCTTGGTCTTAACCTCACCTGAGGTCTGTAAATATGGAACCAGTGTCAGATGCATGAACAGGGCATTTTCTCTGCCAATATCAACTGCAAGCTGACGAATAGCCTCTAGGAATGGTAAAGATTCAATGTCACCTACAGTACCGCCAATCTCAACTAGAGTAATATCATTACCTTCACAGCCCTGAAGAATTCTTTCCTTGATTGCATTGGTAATGTGAGGAATAACCTGAATGGTAGCTCCAAGGTAGTCACCTCTACGCTCTTTTCTGATAACATCAGAATAGATTCTGCCTGTTGTAAAGTTATTCTTCTTTGACATCTTTGCGTTGATAAAACGCTCATAGTGTCCCAAATCAAGATCAGTTTCTGCACCATCTTCTGTTACAAAAACCTCGCCGTGCTGGATTGGGCTCATGGTACCTGGATCAACATTAATGTATGGATCCAGTTTCATAATTGTAACTTTTAAGCCACGAGCTTCAAGTACTGCTGCAAGTGATGCGCCTGCAATGCCTTTACCTAATGAGGATACAACACCACCGGTAACGAAAATAATCTTAGGAGATGAGGTCATATTAACTCCATAATTGATAACTCATAAGCTGTGGATTATACCACATTAGCTTGACTTTGAACTGTAAAAAATAATCTGCAGCTCCTTTAATTTTTTCTTTTGCCAAACAGGAACTGCAACGTTTTTTTTTAAAGACGCTTTGCAGAGGTTACATGAGGTAAATCATTAAGTTTTGATAACACTCGGTTAAATACAGGGATACTCAGTACAAGCAGGTCAATATCGATAATGGACAGATCTTTTGAGCTGTCAACATGTGAGCGAACTCCAAGTACATTCATTTTTTCATTTGCTATAACTGTAGTAACGTCACGTAAGAAACCAGAGTAGTCAGAGCCTACTACTCTCACTGCAACTGTATATCCGTGACCGTCTGTTACAACATTATCACCCCAGGTTGCATCCACAGCTCTTTCAGGAAATAAGGATATCATTCGCTTTAATTTTTCACAGTCCGCTCTATGGATTGATATCCCTCGCCCCTGTGTCACAAAGCCAATTATTTCATCCCCTGGTATTGGCTGACAGCATTTTGCCATGTGAGTCATAAGATCGCCCACACCTTCAACAACAATGCCACTTTTGTGTTTGCTCTTCTTTAAGATCTCCTGAGCAGGTCTCCTGTTGATAAGATCATCAATAATTTCCTGATTGTTTGGCTCATTCTTTTCAGTATTTTCGACTTTTTCAGAAAGAATGCCAATAATTATATTGATGCCTATATCCCCAGCTCCAACATTTGCCATTAGATCATCTACTGTTCTTAAATTGAATCTAGGCAGTTTCTCTTTTAAGATTGAGGATATCTGATCTTTACTTAGTGCAAGATTAGCCTTGGCAGCTTCCTTTTCCAGCAGAGCTTCGCCAGCTTCCCTGTTTTTATCAAAATCAACTTTTCTAAACCAGGACTGAACCTTGTTTCTCGCTTTTGCTGTATGCAGAAAACCTTTTTCTACCTTTAACCAGTCTCTTGATGGATTAGGATTCTTTTGGGTTATTATCTCAACCTGTTCACCTGTTTTCAGGTTATAGGTATATGGAACAATCCTTCCGTCAACCTTAGCTCCAATACAGCGATGACCTATCATGGTATGAACCTGATAGGCAAAATCTAAAGGTGTAGCTCCATTTGGAAGATCAATAACCTCTCCGTTTGGAGTGAATACATAGGCTCTGTTCTCAAAAACCTGTTTTTTAAACTCATCCTGCAATGAGCCAGATTCAACCATGTCGTCACGCCATGAAAGCAGCTTTCTAAGCCAGTTTATACGATCTTCTACGCCCTGACTCTGACCATTGCCCTCTTTGTATTTCCAGTGAGCAGCCACTCCAAGTTCAGCTAACTGATGCATTTTTTCAGTTCTTATCTGAACCTCTACTATCTTGTGCCCCTCACCATAGACGACCGTGTGAATTGACTGGTAACC
>JBJEWX010000045.1:0-3404 GCA_051885275.1 Succinivibrio sp.
TGTTCACAGACGTTGAGGCCATTACAGATGACAGGTATTTTTTAAATCTGTTGCGGTTATTAAGACCAGTTAAGGCATCAATGAATACTCTATCCTCATGCACAGATACAAATACGACTAACACTAAAAGAGCGCAGTACAGATAGTAAATATAGATGTACTGATAATCACAGAACAGATGAAGAACAGATGCTACAGCTGTAACTGCAAATAAAATAGCAAACTCCTGCTGGTTGTCTGCAAGCATTTTTTTTGCATTGGCATATACAATGGACAATATTGATACACAGCTATAGATAAGTGGAATATACATCATAAAAAAGCTGAATTCACCAGCTACAGCCTCACCAAAGAGGTTAATCTTAAATAAGACAGGATAGAAAGGAGAAATTAGAGCAAAAATCACTACCAGAGCAAAAGGCACTAGACTTATCAGCAGATTTAGTCTTCTTGAAAGGATGCCCTCAAAGTGAAGTTTTTTGAGTATAAACATCATCCACAGGTATGGTATTAAAGCTCCGATACAGGAATCAGCAACCGCATTTATGAAGTAAATAGCAGGAAAATGAGCATAAGAGAAAAGCGAAGAAACGAAGCGCAAAAGCATAATAAAGATAATGCTGTAGCATATCATCACAAAACTGCTATATGATCTGTCATGCTCTCTTACAAACGCTCTGATTACAATCAGCATTAACGCAATAACCAGAACTGTAATTTCAAATTTGACTGCGTATAACATAGTAACTATTTCTTTTTAAATGCATCAGAAAGACTGCCGGCCTGACTTCTGTACTGAGGGCTGTTTCCGTCACCTTTTTTGTTTTTATCAGTCTGACTGCCTTTCTCGATTTTTGAAATTTCAATTCTTTTATTTTTTGACTTCTTCTTATCAAAACTGCTCATCAGACCTTTTTCAAGATTGGTGTTATCACTTTTTTCACTTCCTCTTTTTCCATCAAGCAGAGCCTGCCCATTTGCTCTTGAATAATCCTCATTTATATACTGTTTCTGACTTAGGATCTCTTCATCCACAGGTTCAACGTAATTTCTAAGAGAAATTGCCCGATCAGTATGATCTCTTGCTTTTGACTCTAAGACCTTCTGTTTTGGTGTTTTATCCGAATCCTCATCTGTTGGCGCTTTTACCTTAAAATCGATATTGCTGATATCAATGTCATATTCAAGCAGAGCCTCATAAGGTCTCTCATCATCTGTAGAATTTTCATTTTCTTCAGCACAAACTGTGACAAGAGGGAAACATAATAAAAGTAATAGTGTAAGCTTAGGCATAACATACCTCCTCTGCTTTACCACTAATCATAAAAACATGCAAAGGATTTTTCAGTGAGGGCGGTGGCAAAATCAGCTCATATTGTAAATATTTCATATTTTGAAAGTGCACTTACGATTATGTTTTACTACAAAATAAGCTGTCACTGATAAAAAAATTGTTCACTCTTTGTAAAATTCTAAAAAAATAAACTCTACTTATTTAAATTTAAATTCATCAAAGGTAGAATTTGACTATCTAAATCATGGAATAAAACAATTATGAGTAAACTAATCAAACCTACCAACTATCAGCCTCTGCTTGATAAGATTCAGACAGAGAAAGGCATTAAACTAATCAAAGACTTCTTTCAGCAGAATCTTTCCACAGAACTGAGACTGCGCCGTGTAACCGCTCCACTTTTTGTGCTGCAGGGCCTTGGCATTAACGATGATCTTAACGGAGTTGAAAGGGCTGTAACCTTTCCAATTAAAGATCTGCAGGACTCAAGAGCTGAAGTTGTCCACTCCCTTGCAAAATGGAAAAGATTAACCTTAGCAGAGCTTGGCATTAAGGAAGGCTATGGGATCTACACTGATATGAATGCCATCAGAGCAGATGAAGAGCTTGACAATCTTCATTCGCTCTATGTTGATCAGTGGGACTGGGAGGCTGTAATCAGCAAGGAGCAGAGAACAACTGCCTTTTTAAAATCAGTTGTAAAAAGGATCTATTCTGCAATTTTAAGAACCGAGTATTTAGCCTGCGACTGCTATGAAGAGCTGACTCCCTTTCTGCCACAGGAAATAACCTTTATCCATGCTGAAGATCTTCTTAAGATGTATCCTGACAAAACGCCAAAGGAGCGTGAAGATCTTATCTGTCAGAAGTATGGAGCTGTTTTCCTTATGGGTATTGGCGGTACTCTTTCTAATGGCGAAAAGCATGACGGCAGAGCCCCTGACTATGATGACTGGTCTACCCCTAACGAAGATGGAAAGATTGGTTTAAACGGCGATATCCTTATCTGGTACCCAATTTTAAACCGCTCTTTTGAGTTATCCTCAATGGGTATCAGAGTTGATATTAATGCCTTAAATCTGCAGTTAAGACTTGAGGGAAAAGAACAGCGCAAGGAGCTGTACTTCCATAAGAAACTCTTAAATGGAGAACTTCCTCTCTCTATCGGCGGTGGTATTGGTCAGAGCAGATTATGTATGGTACTTCTGCACAAGGCCCATATTGGTGAGATTCAGGCAAGTATCTGGCCTGAAAAAATGAGACAGGAGTGTGCGGCTCTGAATATGCCTCTGATTTAACAGAGTCTCTCAAATATGTTTAACTGCTCTTTGACAGTTTAAAACTGCAGTTTTTAATCAGCAATGCTGCTTTGGTGTTTATCTAAGGCAGCATACTCTCTAATCTGCAAACAGATCATCAAGATCTTTTACTTTTTCCTCAGTTGAACTTTCTTCTGTTTCTGATTTTTGCTCAACATTTTCCTTATTCTTATCCCGATCACGATTAAGCCGCATGTTCTCATCAACCCACTTTCTAAACCGTTCCGCTCTGTCATCAAGAAAAATTAGATCGGTTTTTTCAGGCTCTTTTTCCTCTTCAGGGTGAATAAGATCATCATACTTTTTGTAGCTATCATAAAATTCCTGTGCGGCTATCTGATCGCGTTTCTTTTCCCTTGCCAGGGCCTTTCTCTGCTTATAGTCGGCGCTGTCTTTTTTTAGACTGCTTCTCAGTTCACTTCTTTTACGGTCTAACTCAATGGATTTTTGGCTTTTAGCAGAATCTGCAGGCTTTATGTTAACAGCACTCTCATCGGTACTGCTGTCTTTTGCAACAGCAGTATCAGCACAGAATAGGGCTAGCATAAAGAGTAAAAATAAATATTTTATCTTCAACATATAAAACCTGAATGAGAAAATAATTTATCTTATATGATCAAGTATAGTTCTATTTCTTATTCTTACAAATCAGCTTTGCCTGTATTTATGCTTTTGAACCTAAGACCTGTAATGTTAACGGAGGGAAAATAGAAGTTTCAGATAAATTACCAAATTGTGCCGAAAAGCTTCAGGCTTCAGCCATGGGGAGCTGTCAATTAGAATATTTTTTC
>JBJEWX010000046.1:0-3403 GCA_051885275.1 Succinivibrio sp.
TTTAACCTTAGGTCAGAGTGTTCTGCACAAATCCTGTATTGCAGCAGGAATCGATTTTGATGAGGCCCATGCGCATGGAGCTGCTTATGACACTCAAAAGGAATGTGAGCTGTTCTGCGCAATTTTAAACAGATTTACAAAGTTCTGCGGTTTTCCTGAAAAGTTTGATATTACAATTGACTATAACCGTAAAAAGAAGAACGCAGAGCAAGACTAGTCTTATGGTTAAGTCTTTAAGCTTTGATAATTGATAGGCAAAAATTTAATTAGTTAAGTGTAAGCAGAAAAGATATCCTAAAATAGATTAAACAGTTAAAACAAAGCTTACAATATCAAAAGCAGAAGCATTATATTTCAGGATCTACATGTGAGCATTATTAAATTTATTCTCTTGACCGCATCTATGCTTTTGTGCCTCTCAGTCTGCGCACAGGGCCAGGTTTACTCTGAGAATATCTTTATAAACAGCAAAGCTAAAAAACGATCGGCTCCAAATACCATAGCAGGTACTAAAAAGGCTGCAAAAGAAGGTGATTACGTGCTGTTAAAGGGGCACTTTGTAAAGCAGGTTGATGAGGTGATTTTTGAGTTTGCCGATGATTCTTCGCAGGCTTTGTTTGTTACTTTTGAAGGGGTTAAAATCCCAGATGATCTAAGCTCAAATTATGAGTATTTTTTATGGGGGCAGATCATAAGAAATGACAAGACAACAATTTTGCAGGCACTGTTTCTTTCAGATAAAAGATTCAAGCTATAGTCTTAATTTTATTTTAGGCAATGCCATAAAAGCTGCATAACTACACTTAAGTATTAAAAAATGCAAAAAATTCAAGCATTCTATAGCGAGCAAAATATACTGTCATCATAAGGCATTATCCCTTTTTTCGAGTTATTGATATGCTAATAAAGGGCAAGCATATTATTTTTAAGATTTTACAGGAGCATTTATGAAATTCTTTGTTACCGGTGTAAACGGGCAGTTAGGTCATGATGTCATGAATGAACTTTTTAAGCGTGGTCATGAGGGAGTAGGCTCTGATATCACTGAGGAGTATAAGGGTATACAGGATGATAGTGCTGTCTGTAAAATGCCGTATGTAAAGCTTGATATCACAGACTCTGATGCGGTTTATAAGGTTTTAAAAGAAGTAAAGGCTGATGCTGTGGTACACTGTGCCGCCTGGACTGCGGTTGATCTTGCAGAGGAACAGGAAGCTCTGGTTAGAAAGGTCAATGTGAATGGTACTGAAAATATTGCTAAAGCCTGTAAAGAACTTGACTGCAAGATGCTGTATCTGTCAACTGACTATGTATTTAACGGGCTTGGTGACAAACCCTGGGAGCCAGACTGCAAGGACTATGCGCCTTTGAATGTCTATGGTCAGTCAAAACTAGATGGAGAACTTGCTGTAAGCTCCATACTTTCAAAGTATTTTATTGTCAGAATTGCATGGGTTTTCGGGGTAAATGGAAAGAATTTTATTAAGACCATGATCAACGTTGGCAAGACTCATGATAGTGTTAAAGTAGTAAATGATCAGATTGGAACCCCAACCTATACCTATGATCTTTCAAGACTGCTTGTTGATATGTGTGAAACTGAAAAATATGGTTATTATCATGCTACTAATGAGGGTGGCTATATTTCATGGTACGATTTCTGCGTAGAATTCTACAAGCAGTACGGCCTTAATACCAAGGTAATTCCGGTTACAACAGAGCAGTATGGCCTGTCAAAAGCCAAACGTCCGTTTAATTCCCGTCTTGATAAATCAAAACTTGTAAAGAATGGTTTTACTCCTCTTCCAACCTGGCAGGATGCAGTAAAACGTTATCTGAAACAGGCAAATCTGTAATTTTGAACTGTTTAGACTGACAGTTTGATATGTCAGTCTGTCATGTTTTCGACAGACAGGGTGGTTATCTAGATAAAATATCTGACTCATTTTTATTGCTGTCCAAGCTCAACAGCGGAACTGCTTAACATGCGGAGCAGTAAAGAAAAAATAAATTTGCGATCCAATAACTGTAGACCGTTTGTAATTGATATTGAGATCTTAACTAGATGTTTTTAGGATCACAATATGTCACTCAATAAAATTTTTTGGAGTCAGTATTTGACCTCTGGGTATAATTAGCTGTTTCATATATCTTTTATAGATAATCTTTCTATGACAATTTTAAGTACTATAAAGTTGCTTGTCATAGCTATTGGAGTCACTAGAACTTTCGAAATAATATAGGTAAATGAAGTGATAACAGGTAATAAAGGGCAGATATTATTTTGTAAAAAAAAGTCGATTTTTACTAGCAGATAGGAAATGAATAAAATCAGTAGTATCTGATATAAAATGTATAGCACATATCTATACTTTAGCGGAATATTACTCTTGTCCTGAAAAATAAATTTTGGAGATAAGAAAAAAACAAAAGATGCTCCAATAAGAGCGCTAAGAGTGCTAACAATAAATAGATTGTTCAGAAACAGTCCTAAAGCAGTGAAAGTGGTAAAGTCCAAAATCCAGCCAATACCACTTATTCCAAGAAAGTTAAATATCTGTTTAAGCATCTATTTTATTCTTCTTTAACTAATCTGAGACTTCTATTTTTAAAAAATGAAGTAAAGATAATGGCTATAAAGAATAAATCAAATAGGATCATTTCATAAAAATATTTTATATATGAGGCTGGCATTGTAAGAATTGTAATAATAGAGTGAATCAAAACACCAAATGTAAGTACAAATAACACCAAATTTCTTTTCGCTATAGAAAACAAAAATATAAATAAAAGAGCTAATGATGCTACATAAACTTTTCCTTTAGGGTACACTTTATTAACTGCTCGAAATGCGTCTACTCTGGATTTTAAATAAATAAGAGGCTGCTGTTTAATTACATTAGAAATTGCTCTGAAATATTCATCAGAGGATACCGTGTTATCTTTTTTTATAGCATAGTATTTTCCATTTTCCCACCAAGGCCATGAATACATACAATCTGCAAATGCCTGATACCCCAGTTCTTTGTTATATTTATCCACAATTGCAATATCTAGTTTTTTTTCGATAACCTTTAGATTGTCCTGTGATATATCTCTGTCTAACTTAGACCCAAGCATATGCACTATAAATGCATCATAAGTAGTTCCTTTTTCTCCGAACGGATTATGAGAAAGCTGAGGTATGAAAACAATAAGCTGAGTTAAAATAAAAAAAGAGATTATTAGAACATTTTTTTTATTGATGAATTGTTTATTTTGTGTTCCATAAATAGATACAATCAGGAATAGACCTAAGAATAATAAATACAGACCTTCTCTTCTCAAACATGCTAGCAGTGAACATAACACACACATGAATATGATTTCCAGCCAGTTCTTGCAGTCATTTCTATCAAGACTA
>JBJEWX010000047.1:0-3391 GCA_051885275.1 Succinivibrio sp.
AGCTACCGTCTTATTGATTTCGTTCTGAATAACTTTGTTAACTCAGGTATCATTAGAATATTTGTGATTACCCAGTACAAATCTCAATCACTTATGATGCATATGAAAAAAGGCTGGCAGGTAAGCGGTATCTATGGCGCTTTTATTGACACTCTTCCAGCTCAGATGCGCGTTTCAAAAGAATGGTATCAGGGAACCGCAGATGCTATATATCAGAATATGAGCTTTATCAAAGAGCAGTTTCCGGATAATGTATGCGTATTTGGCTCTGATCATATATATAAAATGAATGTCAGAGACATGCTTACCTATCACAAAAACGTCAGAGCAGATCTTACTGTCGCAGCTATCAAAATGAAAAGCTCAGAATGTGCCGAAAAATTTGGTGTAATTGAGGTTGACCGGAACAACAGAATGATTGGATTTGAGGAAAAACCTTTACACCCTAAAGAACTTCCAAACGATCCTGGATATTCATTAGTATCTATGGGAAACTATATTTTTAAACCAGATATCCTGCTTCAGGAACTTTTGGAAGACCATAAAAACCAAGCCTCAAGTCACGATTTTGGAAAGGATATCATCCCCAAACTGTTCCCCAAGAAAAACGTCTTTGTTTATGACTTCAGTAAGATCGTCCTAGATGGAGAGCCAAATTATTCATACTGGAGAGATGTTGGAAGCATTGACAGCTACTGGGAAGCCCATATGGATCTTCTAGGCAATTCTCCTAAACTGAATCTGAATAATCCAAAATGGCCTCTGCATACTTTTTATCCTCCTCTACCTCCTGCTGACTTTACAGACACGGTTGATCATGAGTCCCATGTCTCAATGTCCCTGATTTCAGCCGGATGTAAAATCAATGGTGCCAATATCAATAAATCTGTTTTGGGATTTAGATGTACCGCCTGCGATGGGGCCAGCGTGGAGGGCTCAGTTCTAATTGGTGACAACGTTATAGGAAAGAACTCAAAGATTAAAAATGTCATTTTGGACAGATATGTGGAGATTGCCCCAGGCTTTTCCATAGGCTATAACCATGAACAGGATCAAGCTCTGATTAAAGGGCACAATAATTCTGAGATCAGCATATCTAAAAATGGCATAATAGTGATACCTAAGGGAATGAAACTAGGATTTTAATAATAAAGGGGAATGCAGTGAACATTCTATTACTATCATCTGAAGTAGCCGGAATAATGAAATCTGGAGGTCTTGCTGATGTTGCTAAGGCTCTGCCTTTGCAGCTGCAGGCTGAAGGTCATGATGTACGAGTTGCAATGCCGTGCTATACAACCATCAAGGGGTATGAAAATCTTGAGATTATTGCTCAGGGAGTACTAAATGAGGATTCGGCAAATCCAAACATCAGGATCCCCTACAAAATCAGAAGAACTTATCTAAATAAAATTGTAGAAGTATGGCTGATTGACTGCCCTCGCTATTTTGACAGAACTTCAATGTATGGCGATAACAATCAGGCTTATGCTGATAATGGTGAACGCTTTGCTTTCTTCTCAGCTGCCACTCTTGATGCCTGTACCCATTTAAATTACTGGTTTGATATCCTGCACTGCAATGACTGGCATACAGGCGTTGCCCCTATGCTGCTTAGAATCAAATATGCAAATGATCCTTATATGAGCAGAGCCCGCTCCGTAATCACTATTCATAATGGTGCCTTCCAGGGAGCTTTTGACAGATCTCAGATTGATATTCTTCCTGAAATCAACCAGATTTATAACGATCGCATTATGCAGGGCTCATACATAAATTTCCTTAAATGCGGCGTTTTCTATGCTGACAAAATTAATACCGTAAGCCCAGGCTATGCAGGGGAACTTACCACCTATCTTGGTGGTCACGGTATGACTCAGAATTATCTTGACAGACAAAATGACCTGTCAGGTATTGTTAATGGCTGCGATTACTCTGATTGGGATCCGTCAACCGATCAGCTGCTGCGTATCAGATACGACCTTAACAGTCTTGATCAGAAGGTCTTAGGAAAATACCTTCTGCAGCGAAAGCTCGGTCTTGAAATGGGCGATACCCCTATGTACGGTATGGTTGCAAGACTAACCGATCAGAAAGGCATAGGTCTTCTGCTGCCGATTCTTGACAGATTCCTGCAGCACAAAGTGCAGGTGGTTATTGAAGGAACAGGTGACCCTTATCTTCAAAAACAGATGCAGGATATTGCTGACAGACATCCAGATAAGATGGTCTTCCAGCCTGTATATAATGACATGCTCGCTCATCAGATTGAGGCTGCATCAGACTTCTTCTTAATGCCTTCTATTTTCGAGCCTTGCGGATTAAATCAGATATATTCTCTTGCCTATGGCACACTGCCTATTGTTCGAGCCGTTGGTGGACTTAAGGATACTGTTATAGACTACGACAGCAATAGAGAGCAGGGAAACGGATTTATGTTCCTTGATCCAAGCTCTGAAGAGCTGCTCTCCTGTCTTAGAAGAACTCTTATTCTTTATCTTGAAGATCCAAATGAACTTAAGAGGATCAAACAGAATGCCATGAAGGTCCGCTTTAACTGGTCTGATTCGTGCAAGGAGTATATTGAATTATATAAGAGTGCCATAAAGAAGCAGAAATGGTAACTTCTAAAAAAGCTGGCTATAGTACTATGCCAGCTTTTTTATTCTGCATTAACTTTCTTTAATATGGATGCCAGTCAAGAGTTGTTATTGGTGCACCTGGCTTTAATGTTCCATCATCCGTAGCTGCATTTTCTACTTTGTCTTTTTCTTCAGCTTGACTGTATACTCTAAGCCTTAACTCCTTGAGGGCTGCCTTGCTGTCAGAAATTGCCAAACCGCGTCTTAGAATAACACCACCGATAATAATCTGAGCACAAAGATATAGAGGAAGTCTGCTTTGGAAAAAGGAATCATCTGATGCTGAAATCTGTAGTGGCACACTCAGATAAAGTGTTGAACTTTGAGCTAAACTGCTTTTGTCAGGGCCTAATCCAATAACACAGGCACCAAAGGACAAAGCTGCCTTTGCTGACTGAACCACATCCCTATTTTCTCCTGTTCCTGATATGGCAATTACCACATCACCTGATCTTAGCGATCCACTTGATAGTAACATTGACTGTCTGTCAGTGTACGATTCACAGGCAAATCCAAGATTCATCATTCTAGCTACAAAATCTGTTGCAACAAAGGAGGACAGTCCCTGAGAAAAAACCATAATTCTTCGGGAGAGACTAACCGCATCTATTACTCTTGCCACTGTAGACTCATCAAGACATCTTTGTGTTGCTGAGGTTGCGCTTTTTACTCCATCTAAAACTTTAGAGATGACATCCCCTACAGTATCTCCTGCTTTTACATTCTCTACCTTTTTTATATTTTCTGCG
>JBJEWX010000048.1:0-3341 GCA_051885275.1 Succinivibrio sp.
GGGAGGAAAAGTCACATGCAGACACTGACTGTTTGTGAGATGGCTAGTTTGCAATATGGCTCTGATATGCGGTAACAGTGTTCTGCATCAGGGTTGCAATAGTCATAGGTCCTACACCACCTGGTACAGGAGTAATGTGAGCGGCATGTTCCTTTGCCTTCTCAAAATCAACATCTCCACAGAGGGTTCCATCCTCAAGTCTGTTAATGCCAACATCAATTACTGTTGCGCCATCTTTAATCAGGTCTCCATCTAGGAATTTTGCCTTACCTACGGCAACAACTACAATATCAGCGTTCTTTATCAGCATTTTCTGATCATCTGGCTTTGAAAAGCGGTGAGTCACAGTAGTTGTGCATCCTGCTAATAAGAGTTCAAGTGCCATTGGACGGCCTACAATATTTGAAGCTCCGACAACTACGGCATTAAGACCTTTCAGATCATTACCAAGAGTCCTGCGTAAAAGAGTCATTACACCATGAGGGGTGCAGGCGCAGATGTATGGAATACGCTGCACCAGTCTGCCTACGTTATATGGATGAAAACCATCAACATCCTTAGATGCTGAAATTTTTTCAACAATTCGTGATTCATCCAGATGAGATGGCAGAGGGAACTGCACCAGGATTCCATCCACCTCATCGTTGCTGTTTAATGAGTCAATAAGCCTGTCCAATTCTTCCTGAGTTGTAGTTTCAGGTAAATCATAGGCAAATGATTTTATACCTACTTCCTCACAGGCTTTGCGCTTGTTTCTTACATAAACCATTGAAGCAGGATCAGAGCCTACTAATACAACAGCAAGACCTGGCTGTCTGTTACCTTGTGCAACGCTTTTATCTACAATCTCTCGAAGAGATGTTCTCAACTCTTTTGCGATACTTTTTCCATCGATAATCTGTGCTGTCATTAAAACTTTTCTCCGTTGCACTTTAACTTTTGCATAGCAGCTTCAAATTAATCAATAAATGATTAGTTCTGAAGGTAATAGTTTACACCACTATATAGCATTCTGGCACTAATTATAAACAAAGCAACAGCAAATATGCGCTTTAAAGTTGCAGGTTTGATGTTTTTGCCAACATTGACTCCAAGTGGTGCACATAAGTAGGATACAGGAACCACACAAACTGCAGCTAGCACGTTAACAAGTCCGTAAGTACCTATAGGCGCATGCAAAGGTGTAGAGTTTGTCATCAGCATAAGCAGTGCTCCTGGGACACATACAAACAGTGATACAGCTGAAGAGGTGCCTATTGCCTTATGAGGTGGAACTGAACAGGCGTTAAGAATAGGAACTGTCAGTGTTCCACCGCCAATTCCAAGCATTGAAGAGAAACAGGCAATCAAATAGGCAATTACAGACTGACCCGCTTTTCCTGGCAGAGCCTCAAAAGCAGGCTTTGCCTTAGCTCTGAAAAGAGTATTTATTGAGTTCAGGATCATTACAGAACCAAAAAGCAGTGTAAGCCAGGCTCCGCCATATACCTTGGAAACGAGAATTCCTGTTATAACCCCTAAAAGCATAAAGACTGACCAGGACTTAATTATAGCCATATCAGTATTTCCTTTTTTATTCTGAGAGATGGCTGCAGATATGGAGGTTGGGATCATGCACAAAAGAGAGGTGCCGGTTGCAACGACAATTGCAATATTTGGATCAATCCTGAAGAAGAAAGTGAAGATTCCATAGAAGCAAGGCACGAAAATTATGCCTCCTCCGATTCCTAAAAGACCTGCAAGAAATCCTGCAACGACTCCGCAGCACAAAAGAATACCTACGGTTAGTGCCAGCTCATAAAATGGAATGCCTAAGATCATAAAACACCTGATGTAAAAATTAGGCTCATAAACTGAGTCAATAAAAGACGCACATATTTTACTCTAGAGTGCTTTATAAAAACACGCCTTACAAAAAAAAGAGATGGTATCTACAGCAAACGGTTATAAAAAAGTTAAAATTTTTATTGACGTAAAAAGATTGGTCTTGTATTATATCACTCCGTTAAATCACTTCAGCGTGTTGAAGTGCAAAGGAAAAGGTCGATAACCTGAGTACGGCATTTTGTGCCCTTAGCTCAGTTGGATAGAGCAACAGCCTTCTAAGCTGTGGGTCAGAGGTTCGACTCCTCTAGGGCACGCCATGTCAGATTTGGTTTAACAATCTACGATGGTGGCTATAGCTCAGTTGGTAGAGTCCTGGATTGTGATTCCAGTTGTCAAGGGTTCGAGCCCCTTTAGCCACCCCATCTTAGATATTCACATCCTTGCGGGAGTGGCGAAATTGGTAGACGCACCAGATTTAGGTTCTGGCGCCTTGTGTGTAAGAGTTCGAGTCTCTTCTCCCGCACCACAAATTTCATTTCTTTCCCTACCCAAGTTTTTCAAAAATTGTGTACTAGTTTTTGTGCACTCAAAATTTATCTCTCCCAAAGTTAGCATTTAATGAGGCTTACGTGCATATTTAATCATGTTTGGCACAGCTATATCCTTCTTGTACTGTGATACAGGCTCAGGTATATGAAACAGCTTCAAAGTTTCCTTTTGCGATTTGGACATTGTCTTTACTGCGCTATATCCGTCACCGAACTCGACAGTCTTAATTCCCTGTAAATCCCTTAGAATTGTTCGTACCGAATGATGGGGTAGCTTAACGTCGTTTTCTTTCATCTTTCTCAGAAGGTATTCAATTCTCATATGAAGGCTAAGTGCAATAAACTCAACGAAGCACTTTCCAGACAGACTTTCTTCAGATGAAGTATTGAATCTGTCGCAGCTCATCTTTACCTTCAGATCATTAAAGCAGTCCTCAACAGTCCTTCTGTCCTTATAACCGTAGAAGGCCTGTTTGCCATCACCAATACAGTCAGATACGCAGACAAAGATGCCTGCTTTGGAGTTTGCTTCCTGAAAGGCCTCATTATTGATTCTGATTAAGCCGTTTTCTTCCTGGATCAAATACTTTTTTGCAAAGCTCTGATTGTTTCCATCCAGTGTCATATGCTCTTTGAGCATTTTCATAACTTCAACTCGACGTTTCTGAATATGCTTGGTAACAGCTCCGGCCCTCTCCTGGTCGTAGAACACATGAACAAATAAATCCTTTTTAAGCTTTTTGCCTTTGTTCTTGTATTCATAGACGATTTTCTTTGTGAATACATTCTCATCAATAGTAGATTCGTATTTATCTCCACATATAAAGGCCTGAGCTACCTCAAGCAGGACATCTTTAAATGTATCAACCTTATCTAATGGCACGCAGACAAGAAAATGATAACCATAGGATAAAATTTCATTCAAATTGTCGTTACTGTAGTAACCTCTGTCCATAACCGCAACAA
>JBJEWX010000049.1:0-3335 GCA_051885275.1 Succinivibrio sp.
AACATCTCCACAAAGTCAGAACCTGAAATTGAGAAGAAAGGAACCTTTGCCTCACCTGCAATAGCTCTTGCAAGAAGAGTCTTACCGGTACCAGGAGGACCTACCATAAGCACGCCTCTTGGAATTCGGCCTCCAAGTTTTGAGTATTTGGTTGGATCCTTTAAGAAGTCCACAAGTTCAACCACATCCTCTTTAGCCTCGTCACAGCCTGCCACATCATCAAAGGTAGTCTTAATCTGGTTTTCAGACAGCAGCTTTGCCTTAGACTTGCCAAAAGATAACGGATTTCCCTTGCCTCCGCCCTGCATCTGTCTTGAAAAGAAAATCCAGACACCAATCAAAAGTAACATTGGGAACCATGAAACGAAGATGGAAAGAAGCAGACTCTGCTCCTCCGGCTTTGTTCCAGAGGCTCTTACGTTATGGGTTAAAAGAGAATCAATAATTGCAGGATCGTTCAGTGGCATTACTGTCATGAATCTCTCACCGCTCTTCTTGACACCATTTATAACTCTTCCGTCAAATACAACCTCCTGTACCTGATCGGACTGCACTTCACGAACGAAGCTTGTGTAATCCTGCATACGACCTGTTGAATCTGAGGAACTGAATGACTCAAACAGAGTCATCAGGATCACTGCAATAACAAGCCATAAGATTAGATTTTTTGTCATACTCGCTCACTTACTCCAATGTCTGAGTATCAGACTGTTCAAATTCAGCACCTGGGGCCACTCCGTTTAGAGCATGCCCCTTAAATCCAGTTGCAACCATGTAGACCTCTCGAGAACGATCTCTTGAAGCTTCCGGTTTCCTTACTTTAACTGTTGCAAAATCCTGATGCAGTTCTTTTAAATACTCCTGAGAACCGACACCCTGAAATACTTTTACGACGAAAGTTCCGCCAACTTTAAGCACACGTCTTGCCATATCAAGAGCAAGTTCAGACAAAAGCATTGCTCTTGGCTGATCAATGGCCAGATTGCCTGACATATTAGGAGCCATATCTGATAATACCACATCAGCTCCAACTCCTATCATTGAGTAGAGTTTTGAGAAAACCTCATCCTCTCTGAAATCGCCCTGCAAAAACTGAACGTTTCTGATTGGTCTGATGGGAAGAATATCACAGGCAATTACCCTGCCGCTCTCTCCTATGCACTTTATGGCATATTCAGACCAGCCACCTGGTGCAGCACCCAGGTCTACTACTATATTGCCCTGACGGATGAGACGATCCTTTTTTTGTAATTCTTCAAGCTTAAACGATGCTCTTGATCTGAGCCCAAGCTTGTGAGCCTGTTTTACATAAGGATCGGAAAAGTGCTCCTGTAACCATCTGGTCTGGCTTGCAGTTCTTTTCTTTGAAGGCATTAATTAAATCCTGTAACCACTATTATTAAGGTTTAAAAAAATCAGATAATATTATACAATCACTACAGCATTTCTGATAAGCCATAAATGTAATACATTATGCATTTGTGACCATTTTTTTTCAAATATAGGTTTTTTATGTCATTGAATTCTCATCAGCTCAAGTTTTTAAAGGCTCAGGCTCATTCTTTAAAACCTGTTGTTCTGTTAGGTAATGACGGTTTGTCTGAATCAGTGTTAAAAGAGCTAGACAGCAGTATTGAACATCATGAACTTGTAAAGATCCGCGTAAATGCTGGTGACAGCCGTAAGGAGCAGGCAGAACTTGCAGCAAAATCAGTTAACGCAGAGCTTGTTTCACTAGTAGGAAGAGTAGCTGTACTTTTCAGGCAGCGTAAGGATGACAGCAGATTCATTCTGCCTCGTTAGTAGCCTCTGTTACTAAAATCCGGCATTCTGTTAACTAACACGGCAAAGCTAAACTTTTCCGTGTTTTTTATTATGTGCAACCCTGTTATCTACATATGAAAAGAGGTCGCTGTGGCAACCTCCGTACTTATCTTATCTTTCCTGAACGGTCTGGTTAGATATACTCGATCTTGGTGATTTCATAACAGATTGTTCCCTTAGGGATCTTAATCTCAATTTCATCTTCCTCGCATTTGCCAAGGAGTCCCTTTGCAATTGGAGTCTTATATGAGATGAGATTTGCTTCAATGTCAGCCTCATCCTCACCAACAATCTTGTAGGTAACCTCTTTATCTGTATCAACGTCAACCACTGTAACTGTTGATCCAAAGATAACTTTAAGCTGACCGCCATTAGGGGTCTTTAACTTTGATACATCAATGATGTTTGCACTAGCAAGCTTGCCTTCTATATCCTTGATACGAGCCTCACATAAGCCCTGCTCTTCTTTTGCAGCATCGTACTCGGCATTCTCGCTAAGATCACCATGGCTTCTTGCTTCAGCAATTGCAGCGACAATACGAGGTCTTTCAACAGTCTTTAAACGCTGCAGTTCTTTACGCAGTAATTCCTCGCCGCGTGGAGTCATTGGAGTCTGATCCATAGTTTAAGCCTCATGTTTAAATAAAAAAACAACGCCTAACTTTTAATTAGGCGCCTATTAAGGAGGACTATACACTGATCTTGACAAATCTTCAAATCGTAACTGTTAAGATTAGATATATGTCACTCCATGATTGTTACTTCCTTGAAAGATCATCAAAGAACTGTTTAACACCCTTGATGAAACCTTCAGCTTTTGGTTTGTGTTTAGCCTTTGCCTCAGAAGCTTTTGTATCTGATTTAGGGCTGTCACTGCCTGAGCTGTCATCTCCGTTTAGGGAGGCTTCAAGTTCTTTTAGCAGATCTTTCTGATGAGCTGTCAGATTTACAGGTGTCTCAACTACAATCTTGCAGTACAGATTACCCTTGAAACTTGAGTTATAAGACTTAACGCCCTTGCCGGTAAGTCTCATCATAACTCCGGTTTGGGTTTCTGGTCTTACAGTGATATTCACCGGTCCATCTAAAGTTGGAACTTCAACCTTTCCGCCTAAGGCTGCTGTTGTAAAGCTGATTGGGATCTCACAGTACAGATCATTACCGTCACGGGTAAAGATCTCATGATCCTTAACCTCAATTACAGCATAAAGATCACCTGAAGCTGCACCATTTAAACCAGCTTCACCCTCACCTGCAAGTCTGATTCTGTCACCAGTGTCAACGCCTGCAGGAATATCAACTGATAAAGTCTTAGTGTCAACTACACGACCACTGCCGTTACAGTGTTTACAGCCATTGGTAATTATAGAGCCTGTACCATTACAGCGTGAACATGGCTGCTCTATAGCCATAAAGCCATTTCTAATCTGAACTACGCCAGATCCATGACAATCAGGACAGGTTTCCTTCTTTCCATTCTTTCCAAGACCTGAGCCACCGCACTCTGGGCA
>JBJEWX010000050.1:0-3330 GCA_051885275.1 Succinivibrio sp.
CTGACGAGAAGAGAGAATTATTATTTCCCATCCTGCTTTTTTGAATTCCTTGAGTTTATCTATCACAGGCTGATTTGGTTTTTTATCAGAATATGGGACTCCTGGTTCATCAATGGTTATGGTGTTATCTAAATCAATTACCAGAACTGGTTTTTCATTTTCACTTTTTACTTCTGTAATTGATTTGTCCCAGAATTCTTCAATCTGGTCAGGCGTACCCATAGGTTTAAAAAGTGTTACCTTGTCCATGACAACATTCTTTTGATTGTCGATATACCACTGATAAAGAGGAGCAACAAAGTATTCATTATCTGAGGTTGGACTGTTAAGAGCTTCATCTGCTTTTGAAAAGAACAGTTTTGAATCTCTGAAGTAATAAAGGCCAACAGTAGCCCATTCTGATATTCTTACTTTCTCTTTTACTTCAATAATCTTGCCATTCTCATCTGTTCTGCAGAAAGACCAGGCAGAACCTTCAGCTTTTGCACAAGGAATAATTCCATCAACAGCAGGATCATTTATGAGCTGTTCTAATGTCTTACTCTGAAAATAGGTATCGCAGTTATAAATCACAAGACTATCTTCATCTTTAACATAAGGTCTTGCCAGACTTGCTGTTTCAAGCTGTCCTCTGGTCAGTGCAGGTATTTCAATCCATTCGATATAGTTAAAAGGGTATAGATTACGTACCATTTCAAGGCACTTTTCTTTGAGTCTGTGCTTTTTCTGGGTTATCAGAATCAATTTGTCATCAGAAAACACCGGTAACGAGCGTAATGACCACTCTAGTAAGGTATGACCACAGAGTTTAATTAGTGATTTTGGTAAGTCTCCGAAATCTTTACGGAATCTTGAACCTTCTCCTGCTGCGCAGATAACATATGCAACTGACATTACTTCTCCTCGGTGCAATATTTATAAATTTCAATAGCTCGTATAAGTTGACATGACATTCTTAAAGGAGCTTCTTCATGTAATGGGAGCATTGATAAGAATAAAGAGCCTTCATATAAACGGACCCTCCTGATATCTAGATTTCTTCTTGAAAGAAATTCTTTGAACTCATTTGAAAGCAACTGACAGCTTTTCTTGAATTCTTTGCGTATTTTTAAAGAAAGCTCTAATGAATCGTTTAAGTAAGGTGTAATTAGACCATAAACCATCAGGTCATAATTTCCCATGAAAGAATGGCAAAGCTTTGCCAAATCGTACCAGATAGGCATCATCGCTGATGATGCATTTCCTCCTTTGGGATCAACAAGCTTTAGAATCTTTTTGGAAGGATCATAGAGCATATTGCCAAAGAATAAGTCGCCGTGTCCACAGTAAAAAACTGTTTCATTCATTCCTGTAATGTCATTTTCCAGGAGATTTAAATATGCTTTTCCAAAATCATCAACACTGTCAAAACCAAAAAGTTTTACAATCTGGTTAAGACGGGATATGCATTTTACTTTTGATAAAGCCTCAAGTCTTTTTTCTCCTTTTATGACAAAAAGCTCGGTCATTTTTTCTTTGTATTCATCTTTGGGTACTGTTTTGTGAGGCACTGAATCACAGTACTTTTCAATTGCCCGTATAAAGTCATTACATCTTTCCTGAGATGAGAAATAGTTATTTATTAAAAATTTTGCCACATCCAGAGTCGGAACAAGTTCAATCTCATAACCAGCCTCATCGTTTCCTATATCTTCAAGATAATCACCACAGCAAGGATAGAATGGTCTGATGGCTGTTGGCAGTGTATTCAAAAATTCGTGCTCTGCCTTCATTTTGGATTTCTGTTTGGAATGTTTCAGAAAATATCCGGTTCGACCTTTTTGCATGGAGTTAAAGTTTCTAAGAACCAGACCTTCATTAAATAAGTCCATGACCTCAGATGGGGTATTTAAATTGACCAGTGAATGTTCTGGCGCTACGAATACAGGACTGTCGAAAGGAAGTTTTACTTCTCTGAGATTCTTTGCTTTGAGAATAACTGTACTGATTCTGTTTTCAGTTTCCTCTGCTGTAATAATAAGTGGCATGCTTGATGCTTCTGCCTGACTAAGCTTTCCTGATAGACATGTTTATGTCTCTGGGAAAGTATTGAAGATTTATGGCTACAACAGATTCTTCGTAATCAAGGTAGCAGTTATTTTCAGTCAGATAATTAGATAAAACAGAAATCAGTTTCTGATGAGTATTAGGAAAGTCCTCATTTAGAAAAATAAACTGAGAATGCTCAAATACGCTGATTGAAGTAAGAATGTGCTCGTAGGTGATTCTGCCGAATCTTAAGTTTCTAAGATCGCTAAGTCCTAAGGAAGAATCAAGAAAGGACCATTTATCTACCTTGCAGTAACAGAATACGTAGCTAATCATTTTCTTTTAAGTTTCCTTACTGATACAGCCGCCAAAGTAATAAAGACAAAGCCGCTTAAAGCTAATACAAGTTCGTTATAATCAACTCTGATATAGCTAGCCCTCATACCAAGACTTCCTGCAATACGGTTTATAACATCCTGACCACCGGAAATTAGATCTCCAATAATTATTCCTAAAGATAAAACCTCTAAAAGCCAGATTAGTGCCGTTAAGAGTACTGTTAGAGGAAGTGTTCCCTTTCTGCCAAAAGCAAGATTTCCAAGCTCTTTTTTAAGGGAGACAAGTTGCCTGATAGCATGAGTGAAGAATGGCTTATATACAGGACTTATCAGAATTCTTTTTTCAATTCTGTTAATAACAACTGGTAAGGTTGAAATCAAAAGCCAGCACACTGCAGCTAGTGAGATTAGGAAGACAACTAGTTGATTTGATAACTGTCCTCTAAAAAATGGAATACAGAGTAACAGTAAAAGTGCATCAAAGATTCTTAGTACAATTAAAGAATAAAAGGATGCGAGAAAAGGAATTTTGAAGAAAAATAACAGAGGAAAAACTACTAAAAGCTCATAAATAAGCGGTTTACCACCTCCCATCAGGTACGAACAGACGACGCCTGTTGAGCAGAGAATGAACAGTACAACAAGCTTAATTCTGTAAGCTCCTAAGACAAAGTATAACCTCAATGCCTTAAAAAACTGAGCACCGATAAAACAGGAGGTTGCAGTTATGAGTGAAGCAGAAATCATTAGTGAAATAGTACCTTAGAGGTATATTCGACTTTGCCGTTTACAAAATCCTTTTCAAGAACTTTCTTATTTATTGCAAACTCGAATGTTAACTTTAAAATATTCCATGCCTGCCTGAACATCTTTGCGTTGGAAACCTGATCATCTTCCTTCCAGGTTAAAGGGAAGAATATAAAGTTTGATTTTTTCCAGATTCCATAAAAAAGCATATAGATAT
>JBJEWX010000051.1:0-3329 GCA_051885275.1 Succinivibrio sp.
GGCTCTAGACCATAGGGGTACTATTTTTAACTTTTTGGGGTGATGGGGAGCTTACCTCTGATGAGTTTTGCTACCAGACGAAAACAGGTTGAGAAAGCTGTTAAAGAGAATGAGTACAAGGCAGGATCAAAGGCATTGAATGCTGCTTGATTGAAAGAGAGGTTTTATGCGGGAAAAGAAAAAAGGATCTCCCCGCCCCCTCTTTCGAAAAAAGAAAAATAATTTGTCTCAACTATCTTGAAACTAACCGTATCTTTTATCTAGATAGATGAAACATTGTATGTACAAAATCTCAACCTTGATAAAGCAGGTTACAATGAAAAAAAGAAGGTTTTATTCAAATGAGAAGTTGTCATAGAGAGTTTTTCAAAGCATTAAATGCTCTTACGATGAGGCGAGAAGGATATTTTTTTTATTATTAAGAGGCTACAAAAGTAGCCTCTGTTTTCTTGATGATTAGCCTAAAAGCAGAGAGTTCATTGACTTAACAAAGGAACTTGGATCTTTTAAGGCACCTTGATCTGCTAATAAGGCCTGCTCATAAATCAGATCTGCCCAGATTGAGAATCTGCTCTCATCAACCTCTGAGTAGGCTTTCTGTACAAGCTTGTGCTCAGGATTTAATTCAAGAGTAAATTTCTCATCAGGTAGGGTCTGACCGCTAGCCTCAAGCAGACGTCTCATCTGCATAGTCATCATTCTGTTGGTTTCTGAAACGACACATGATGGAGAGTCAATTAGACGGGTTGAAACCACTACGTCCTTAACCTTATCACCTAAAGCCTTCTTGAATCTTTCAATCAGATCTTTATTCTCTGAGGCTACACTTTCCTGCTTCTTCTTTTCCTCTTCATCAGACAGAGAGCCTAGTTTGAGATCATGAGAGTTCGCACTTACAAACTCCTTGCCGGCAAATTCACTGATATTGCCCATGAGCCACTCATCTACTCTATCCCACATCAAAAGAACCTCTATTCCTTTATTCTTGAGGTTCTCAAGGTATGGAGAATTTGCGGCAGCCTCATAGCTCTCTGCAGTCAGATAATAAATCTTGTCCTGACCTTCCTTCATTCTTGAGATGTAATCGTCAAAACCTACATTCTGAACTGAAGAATCGTTATTTGTTGAGGCAAATCTCAGCAGTTTTAGAATTGCATCCTTATTGTCATAATCCTCAACAGGACCTTCCTTCAGAACATTGCCGAACTGCTTATAGAATTCAGCATATTTGTCCTGATCTTTTGAAAGCTTATCAATCATTGACAATACTCTCTTAGTCAGTGCCTTTTTGAGTTTACGGGTAACGGCAGTTTCCTGCAGGAGTTCACGTGAAACATTTAAGGGAAGAGCATTGGTATCTACAAGACCTCTGATAAAACGCAGGTAGTTAGGAAGGAATGCCTCTGCCTTGTCCATGATGAACACACGCTGAACATAGAGTTTAAGACCATGCTCATTCTGGCGGTTGTATAAATCCCATGGAGCCTGCTTTGGAATAAACAGTAAGGATGTATATTCAAGATCACCTTCAACCTTGTTATGAGCATAGGATAGAGGATCCTGATAATCATGGCTTAGGTGCTTGTAAAACTCGTTATACTCTTCTTCCTTGATTTCTTTTGAAGAACGGGTCCATAAAGCCTTTGCATTGTTTACCTGAGTATATTCAAACTTCTTCTCAGGCTCCTTTTTCTCATCCTCTCCCTCTTTAGGAGCTTCATATTTCTCCTCATACAGTTCAACAGGGGTTGAAATATGATCTGAGTACTTGGTGATGCAGTCACGAAGCTTCCAGGTATCAGTAAACTCAAGCTCATCATCCTTTAATGAAAGGATGATCTGTGTGCCTCTGAAAGGAACGTTTATATTCTCTGATGTAAAGGTTCCGTTACCCTCTGACTCCCAGCGAACACCCTCGTCCTCTTTAGCATTTACAGAGCGGGAAATTACAGTAACTTTCTTGGCTACAATAAATGAAGAATAGAAACCAACACCAAACTGACCGATTAACTGAGAATCTTTCTTTGCATCACCTGTCAGATTCTTCATGAAAGCTTCAGTGCCTGACTCTGCAATGGTGCCAAGGTGGCTGTTGGCCTCATCCAAAGTCATACCGATACCATTATCTGTAATAGTAAGAGTCTTGGCATCCTTATCAGGTCTTATCTGGATCTTAAAATTAGGATCATCTTTTATCAGATCCTGATTGGTAAGGGACATAAAGTGGAGTTTATCAATTGCATCTGATGCATTTGAAATAAGTTCTCTTAAAAATACTTCCTTGTTTGAGTATAGTGAATTAGCCAGTAAATCAAGTAACTTGGTTACCTGAGTCTGAAAGCCATGAACTGTTGCAGTCATTTTTTAATTATTACTCCAATATAAAATCAACTGTCCTAAGACAAATAATCATCTGCTAGAGTACATGGGGATCAGATGGAATATTTTCAAGATTAAATAATGAATTATTTATGATTTTCAAATAAGAAAGAAAAATAGAAAGCTTTAGCTTTAATCAGCAGATATAGAAGAATATAAAAAAGGAACTATGAAGTTATCAAAAAAAATTAAAGCCTGTCCTTAAAAATAGGACAGGCCTGTCTTTAAATCAGTATCTGATTTAAATTAGAAGGTGTAACGGGCACCTGCTGATAACATGGTACCGGTATTGTCTTCTTTAGTTGAAGAATCAGCATCAAACTCAGCTTCACCCCAGACATTGAAGTTGCCGTTGAAAGCATAGTTTACGTATACTGGAACACGACGGTAAATATTTGAATTGTCGTTCTTTGAACCAAACTTTGCTTTGGTATCTAAAACAGTGTAACCGGTGTAAATGCCAAGACCGTTATCAAAGGCATAACCGCCAACTAATTCAAAGCCCTTATCCTTAAGGGTAGAATTGGTACCTGAAATTGTTGGGATTGCAATCTTCTGACGGTTATTGAGGTATAAAGCACCTAAGTACAGACCCTGTGAAGTGCTGCCCCATGATAATGATACTAAGCCTGACTTGAAGTTATCAAATGACTTGTGAGTATTGCCTGCTTTGGCCTTCTCATAAGGTAAAACTGTTTCACCTGCAGAAAAATAACCGTAGTCAGCAGCACCAAAAGGTAAAGAGTTGCCAGAGAGAACAGTGTACATGCCATTGTAGTCATCCTGACCCTTAATGTATGAGTAACCAGCCTTGATTGACAGTGGTCCGAATACAACGTTATCAAAAGTAAAGCCAGCTGCTAATGAGAAACCGCCCTCAACATTAGCCTTTTTACCTCTAACAGTGGTATCGTCCTGAGCTGTCTGATATGAAGCAGAACCGAAGATAC
>JBJEWX010000052.1:0-3305 GCA_051885275.1 Succinivibrio sp.
TCGTTAACCAACCTAACCCTTTTGACAATAATGTCTTAAGGTCTTAGGTAAGATTGATTTTACTAAATATAAAACTGATCTAGATGTTATACTAGAAAGTGTTTTGTGGTTTTGTTACCAATCGTTACTCGTCAGTCTTATTTTAATGATTAATAACTTTAATAATACCTTTACCATTGTAAATGTGGCCATTAACAGACCTCTGTTTAAAGAATTTGCCTACAAGGTATACAAAAAGCTAGATGATTCATTTGTCGGAGCAAGAGTAAAGGTTAATTTTGCAAATCAGGATCAGGTAGGAATTATCACCAAGGTTAATCCTAAAACTGAGCTTGATGATACAAAAATTAAAGAGGCAGCCCTAGTTGACAGTTTCAGCATCATTCCAAAAGATATATTTTCTCTCCTAGAGTTTGGCAGCTCTTATTATCAGTACCCTTTTGGCCGGTGTTTGAATGCAACCATGCCAAAGCTACTGAGAAACGGTGCTCCTTTTGACTACGAACAGATACCTGCACTAGAAATTGTATACCCATTTGAGGAACAGGCATTAAAGCGAGTTAAATCTGCTGAACAGCTCGAAATTTTAGAAATCCTAAAAAGCGGACCGGTAAAAAGAAAAGAACTAAGAGAACAAGGTTTTTCTAGTAGCAGCGAAAACGCACTAATAAAAAAAGGACTTGTAAAGACTTTTAACCTTAAAACCCAAAATAAAAAATTCACAGAACTTGATGACGATATCCTAAACGAAGAACCGCCAGTTCCTAATACTGAACAGACAGATGCCATACTGAGAATTTCAAATGAGAAACACTTTGCAACATTTCTTTTAAACGGAATCACAGGGTCCGGAAAGACTGAGGTTTATCTTCGAATAATTGAAAACGTAATTAAAAATGGAAAGGCGGTACTCATACTTGTTCCGGAAATCGCTCTGACTCCACAGACATTTGCGAGATTTTACAGACGTTTCAATATTCCTGTCTCATCTATGCATTCTGCTCTCTCTGACAGGGAGAGACTTGATGCCTACATTGATATGGCAAGCGGTAAATCTGGTATCCTGATAGGTACTAGAACCGCACTGTTTACTCCTATTCCAAATCTCGGACTTATTGTTGTAGACGAGGAGCATGACAGCTCATTTAAACAGAATGACTCTTTTAGATACCATGCAAGAACCATGGCCATTATGCGGGCAAAAATAAATGATTGTCCAATTGTGCTTGGTTCGGCAACACCTAGTATTGAAACAATCTACAATGCACAAAGAGGTCTGTTCAGACAGATTAATCTTACAATGCGAGCTGGCGGTGCAAGCCTCCCCTCCTTTACCCTGATAGATCTGAAAAATGAACCACTTTCAGAAGGTCTTAAAACAGGGATCAGCCAAAGTCTTGAAAATGAAATCGGGGAGGAGACCGCCAAGGGGAATCAGGTTCTGCTGTTCTTAAACAGAAGAGGTTATGCACATCACCTTGTGTGCCATCACTGCGGGCACGTTTTTGTCTGCCCTAACTGCGACAATCTGTTAACAGTGCATAAATTGCAGAATCGGCTTGTATGCCATGTGTGTGAAAACTTCTACCCAATTCCAGACAAATGTTATGTCTGCGAAAACACTGAGCTTTTAGAACAGGGATTTGGCACCGAGCAGGTAGCCGAGTTTTTAAAACTAAGATACCCGGATGTTGGTGTTGAAAGGATTGACAGAGATTCTGTAACTACAAAAAACCAGCTTGAGTATAAGCTCAATAAAATAAGAAGCGGGGCTTCAAAGATAATGCTTGGTACTCAGATGCTAGCTAAAGGTCATGATTTTCCAAACGTAACTCTAGTTGGCATTCTTGATGTTGATTCCTCACTGTTTTCAGATGATTTCCGTTCGCTTGAAAATACCGCTCAGCTTCTAACTCAGGTCTCCGGACGTGCAGGTCGTGGTCAGAAAACAGGCAGAGTGATTTTACAGACCCATCATACAGATAATTTGCTTATCAACAAACTGATTGATCCGAACTGCTCCTATATGGAGATTGCCTCGCAGCTGCTAGAAGATCGTAAAAAGATGAATCTTCCGCCATATTCAAGTCAGGCTTTTTTACTGTGCAATTCCACTAACAGAGCAAGAGCCTTTAATTATCTGTCTGAGATAAACAAAAAACTCTTAAATATCATAAACAGTAACTCAAATATTTCGGTAACTAATGTGATGTCTGATAAAATGGAGAAAGTTCAGAACAGATATCATTTTCATGTTCTGCTGACTTCGTCAGACAGAAAAACACTATCTCAGGTTCTGCTAGAGGTGAGAAAAATTTCCGAATCTGTACAATTGCCTTCAGATGTACGTTTTGCCATAGAGGTCGATCCTGTAACTATGTACTAATCGCCTTTTGTGGTATCCTTTGTCACCTATATTTTGAGCATTTTTAACGCAGGGTAAACTATATACAGGTAAGTTCATGAAACAACTTATTGAAAATCTATTAAAACAAAGTGTTAACACTCTCAATACTGACGGTGTTATCAGTCAGGATTTATTGAATAATATTCGTGTAGACCGCACCAAGGATAAGACACATGGTGATTTTGCCTCAAACGTAGCCATGATCCTTGCAAAAACACTTAAGAAGGCCCCTCGTCAGGTAGCTCAGGAAATTATTGACGCCATTCCAAAAGACAGTCATATAAGTCAGATTGAAATTGCAGGACCAGGTTTCATCAACTTCTTTATCAATAAGCAGGTTATAGTTGATGCCCTGATGCAGATGAATGCTGATCCAAGACTTGGTGTTCCAAAGGTATCAAGCCCTAAGAGAATAGTTGTTGATTACTCTGCCCCAAATGTCGCCAAGGAAATGGCTGTACACCATATTCGCTCAACAGTTATAGGTGATGCTGTTGTTAGAGTATTAGAGTTCTTAGGAAATACAGTAATCAGAGCTAACCACATTGGAGATTGGGGTACTCAGTTTGGAATGCTCATAGCCTACCTTGAGAAAAAAGAGAATGAACTTGGAAACGGCATGGATCTGAGTGACTTCGAAGCTTTCTACAGAGAAGCCAAAGAATGCTATGACACTGATGAGGAATTTGCTGTAAAGGCTCGCAGTTACGTTGTTAGACTGCAGGGTGGCGATGAATACTGCCGTACCATGTGGAAAAAACTTGTAACAATGACCATGGTACAGAACCAGAAACTATATGACAGACTTGATGTAACACTCTCTGATAAAGATATCATGGGTGAAAGTCTGTATAACGACATGCTTCCTGAAGTTGTTGAAGATCTGTTGAACAGAGGT
>JBJEWX010000053.1:0-3304 GCA_051885275.1 Succinivibrio sp.
CCAAACTTTTCCCCTTTTTTTTAAATACGTTATTCAATTATTGTCCCACATTTATAATTGTCATGATCGTTATGGCAAATTTGCATATATCACGTTGAGAAAAACCTACTGAAAGTCTGATAATCAGAGCATGATCAAAAGGAGTTGCATATGGTTAGACTTGCATTGTTAGGACTTGGAAAGATAGCCCGTGTTATGGCTAATACCGTGCTTTTAATGAATCAGCATGGGGATACTTCCATAAAACTTGTGGGGGCCGCCTCCCGCTCAAAGGATAAGGCTCTTGAATTCTCAAGAGAGTTTGGTATTGAAAAAGCTTATGGATCTTATCAGGAACTCTATGACGATCCTGATATTGATCTTGTGTATATCGCCACTCCCCACTCCCATCATTATGAGGAGGCTTTAGCCTGCCTTAATTCAGGAAAACATGTTCTGTGTGAAAAGGCCTTTACTGTAAATGCAAAGATGGCCGAAGATCTGATAAAAAAAAGCTGCGAGAAGAAGCTTCTTTTGGCTGAGGCAATATGGACTCGCTACATGCCTTCAAGACAGGCTATAAACGATGTCATAGCCTCAGGTATCATTGGAAGCGTAACTATGGTTACTGCAAATCTGTCCTACAGTATTGCCAATGTGCCCCGCCTTGTAAAACCAGAACTTGCAGGTGGAGCTCTGCTTGATGTTGGAGTATATCCATTAAATTTCGCCTGCATGATTTTAGGAGAGCCTGACAGAGTTGATGCTGTCTGCATTAAAAATGCCGCTGGCGTTGATATGTCTAACTCTGTTACCTTATGCTTTGATAAAACTGCACAGATGGCAGTGTTATGTTCAAGTGCTACCGGAGTTTCTGACCGCTTTGGCTATATACATGGTACAAATGGCTTTATTCAGGTTGATAATATCAATAATCCAAAATCACTAACGGTGTTTAACAAAGAGTATCAGGCGGTTAAAAAGCTTGATTTTTCAAATCAGTTAACCGGTTATGAGTATGAGGTGCAGGCTTGTGTTAATGCTATTGAGTCAGCTTCAGTCGAATGCCCTCAGATGCCTCATAAGGACACCCTGTATATGATGAGACTGTATGATTCAATCAGAGCTCAGCTAGGTATCAGATACCCATTTGAATAATTCTTCAACTGAATTTTAAGCAGGAAAACAGGCATGACATATAAAGTACTTATCGGGATCAATCTTAATGATGAACAAAAATCAGTATTTGAAAGTATTGAGGATGTTCAGATAACCTACAAAAATCAGCATACCCTTACAAAAGAGGATGTTTTAGATAAGGATATTATTGTTGGCAATATAGCCCCCTCTCTGGTACAGGAGGCTTCCTCTTTAAAGTTTCTGCAGCTCAATTCTGCAGGCTACGACAATTACATGGGGATCTTGCCATCCTCTGTAAAGCTTGCTACTGCTGTGGGAGCCTTCAGCCCGGCAGTAGGTGAGCATATGCTTGCAATGACCTTTTCTTTAATCCGCCACTTTCATCTGTACCGAGATAAACAGCTAAAGCATGACTGGTCAGACTGTGGAAAGATCATTTCTGTTGAAAACAGTACCGTGGCAGTCTTGGGGCTTGGGGATATAGGGCAGAGTTATGCTGCAAAAATCAAGGCTCTGGGGGCTGCTAAAGTTATTGGAGTCAGACGCAATGTAAAGGAAAAACCTGACTTTGTAGACAGTGTATATACCTTAGAGCAACTAGATAAGGTTCTGCCTCAGGCTGATATTGTGGCTATGGTTCTTCCAAGTTCTAAGCAAACAGTTAATCTTATAAATGAAAAGACTATCTCTATGATGAAGGATGGCGCCTATCTTATCAACGTAGGTCGTGGAGATGCCATAAATCAGGAGGATCTTTTAAAGGCACTGCGGTCAGGAAAACTTGCAGGTGCCGCCCTTGATGTAACCCAAAAGGAGCCTTTAGATAAGGATGATCCTTTATACAGCGAGCCTAAAGTTTTATTAACACCTCATGTGGCTGGCTGGTTCTTTTTGGATGAAACTGTAAACAGAATTGTGAGAATTGCATCTTCGAATGTGAAATCCTTTATTAAAGGCTTACCTCTTATCAATGATACGGAGCATTAGTTATGGAATATATTGAGTTTGGCTGCGACAAGAAAAGTGTATCAAAAATCATTCTTGGGCTGATGCGTATTCCTAAGCTTGATGTTCAAAAGACTGAGTCTCTGCTTTTATGCGCAAAAGATAACGGTATCAACTTTCTGGATATAGCCGACTGCTATTCAGAGGGTTACGCTGAAGAGCTTTTAGGAAAAACCTTTAAAAACAATAGTTCTTTAAGAGACAGTTTTTTTCTGCAGAGTAAATGCGGTATCAGAAAAGATCCTGACTTTACCTATTTTGATTTTTCAAAAGACTACATCATTTCCTGTGTTGAAAACTCTCTTAAACGCATGAACACAGATCATATTGACTGTCTGCTTTTACACAGACCTGATGTGCTTATGGAGCCTGAGGAAATCGGGGAGGCTTTTAATACTCTAAGAGCTCAGGGAAAAGTCCTCAATTTTGGAGTCAGCAATATGAATCCTATGCAGATAAGACTTCTTAAAAGCGGTCTTGACTGCGACCTTGTTACAGATCAGTTGCAGCTTAGTATCTGTCATACTCCAATTGTAGATGCTGCAGTTCATGTAAACATGGACTGTGATGCTGCTCTTATGCGCGATGGCGGCATTTTAGAATTCTGCCGCTTAAACAAGATGGTAATACAGGCCTGGTCTGTGATGCAGTATGGTTTCTTTAAAGGTGTTTTTGTAGGCTCTCCTTTATACCTTAAATTAAATCAGGTACTGCAGAGAATAGCTGATGAGAATGAGGTTACCCCTCAGGCTGTAGCGGTAGCCTGGGTACTGCGCTTAGCCCCTCTTATGCAGGCGGTAATTGGTACCACGCAAAACCAGCGTCTCGAGCAGAGTGTAATGGCCTGTGATTTTACTCTGACAAAGAAGGAGTGGTACGAGCTTTATCTTGCGGCAGGAAATGATCTTCCGTAAGTAATCTGAAAAATCCCTCCTTCTAAAAGCAGCTTAACCCCGTCCTTTAGGACGGGATATGAGGTCAAGCCTAAACTGTTTAGTTTTACTAAAGCCTTGTGCGCTATCCTTCGATCTCTGTCTTATTTTTTGCAAAAATAATATTCTTTTTTTATGACTGTATTCAATTTTTGCAAGGAATTGGCCTTCCTTTTCCTAATATAGACTATCATTTAGTGTATTATAATTAATAAAACTATCTATCTGTACCAATATGACAAAGATCT
>JBJEWX010000054.1:0-3296 GCA_051885275.1 Succinivibrio sp.
CTCAAGAAGCTTACAGGGGCAGAGTCTTTATTAACTTTCGAATTTTCTGACGGTATACTTTAGTATGAGTGTACATAAAAGATAAATAATAAATTGACGGAGAAATAATTATGAATGCGGATTTTATAAAAGTTAAACCTGAGAATTTTAATTTCAGTTCCTTTTCACTTATAGGTCAGGACTGGTTACAGATAACCGCTGCCAATAATGATAAAGTAAATACCATGACTGCCTCCTGGGGAGGTTTAGGTGTAATGTTCAACAGGAAGGCTGCCTTTGTTTTTATAAGGCCTCAGAGATTTACAAAGACTATTGTAGATACACAGCCTAATCTAACTTTGCAGGTATTACCTGAATCAGACAGAGAGCTTAGCTCCTACTTTGGAAGAGTATCAGGTGCTAATGAGGATAAGATTGCAAAGTCAGGTGTAAAGGTTCTAAGAGAGCAGGATCATGTATATTTTGAAAACAGTGATGTGGTGCTCTTGTGTAAAAAGCTCTATGCTCAGGCAATGACAAAAGAGAATTTTGCGCAAACGGACATTGTGGACACCTGGTATCAGAATGGAGATTTTCATACTTTCTACATACTTGAAATCGAAGCGCTCTATGTAAAGAAGAGAAGCAAGTATATAGACTACATAGCCGGTTAGAAGCAGTGGATTGATTCTGCGCTGTTTCTTTAATAAGAAAGATGAGACACTCTTTAATAAAGATTGCGAAGTAAATCACATTTATGTATAATTTGAGCGCATTTTTTTTGAGGCGTGTCTAATTTGGTTGAGCCGCGGGTTTAGGCTCATGTGCGTGTGTGTCTGTAAAGTATTATTCATTTCTAATATCTATCTATAGAGCATGTCGTAAAAAAAGACGCTCCTCGTACTAGACGGAGCATAAATGTCAGATATTTTTGAAAAAGATATCACCACAACAGTTGGTGCAGATGAGAGTTTATTAGTTCAGCAGGCAGATTCACTTGATGAAGGTGATCTGATTGTATCTTTTGATGATTTAGGCCTTTCAAAGGAAGTATTAAAGGCTGTTCATGATTTGGGATTTGAATCTCCAACTCCAATTCAGGAAAGATCAATACCTGTAGTTCTAGAAGGTCGCGACATGATTGGTCAGGCCCAGACAGGTACAGGAAAGACTGCGGCATTTTCTTTGCCTATTCTCTCAAGAATTGACTGTAAGAAACATCATATTCAGGCTTTGGTTCTAGAGCCAACCAGAGAGCTTGCAATTCAGGTGGCTGAAGCCTGCCAGAGTTTTGCAAAGTATCTTAAGGATTTCAGAGTGGCACCTATTTATGGTGGCGCTTCATATGAAAACCAGATTAGAACACTGCGTCACGGAGCACAGATTGTTGTGGCAACACCAGGTCGTCTTATCGATCTGATTGAGCGCGGAAAGGTTGATTTGTCCAACCTTACCCACATGGTTATTGATGAAGCAGATGAAATGTTGCGCATGGGCTTTATTGATGATGTTGACTGGATCTTAAGCAATACCCCTGATCATCGTCAGACAGCCTTATTCTCAGCTACCATGCCTCCGGTTATTGCCAGAATAGCAAAGAGCCATCTGCATGAGCCAGAGGATGTCCGTATCGAATCTAAGACCACCACAGCAACAACAGTGCATCAGAGATACTGGATTGCATCAGGCGCTCATAAGATTGATGCTATGACCAGAATTCTTGAAGTTGAGAATTATGATGCTGTAATAGTGTTTGTTAGAACCAAGACAGATGCTGAGGATGTATCAAACCGTCTTATGGGACGCGGTTTTGCCTGTGCGGCTCTTCATGGTGATATTCCACAGCGTCAGCGTGAGAAGATTATTGAAAGACTCAAAAAGGGACAGCTTGATATTATCATAGCAACTGATGTTGCGGCTCGTGGTCTTGATGTGGACAGAATTACCCACGTTTTCAACTACGACATACCATATGATGCTGAATCTTATGTTCACCGCATAGGCAGAACCGGAAGAGCAGGCAGAACCGGTGAGGCTATCTTATTTGTATCTCCCCGCGAAAGACGTGCCCTTCGTCTTATTGAGAGAGTTACAGGTCAGAGAATTGAGCCTATGCAGATGCCTTCTATTGCGGATGTGAACAAGGCAAGACTTGAGAATTTCAAGAATCAGGTACTGCAGACAATTGAAGATGGCGATCTTGAGACTTATGAAGAGGTTATCTCTGAAATACTTTCTGATGACTCTATTGAAGTTGAAACTCTCTGTGCCGCTTTAGCTAAGATGGTGCAGAAGGATGGTACTCTGCTGTTAGATGACAGCAAGCCAGAGCCTCGCATGAGAACCTTTGATGACGAAAACAGTTCCAGAAGAGAAAGATCTGAGGGACGTGAGCGTCACGACAGAAAGCCTCTTCCATCAGCTACTGCAGCACCGCTTCGTGAATTCCCAGAGATGAACATGGTAAGGTTCCGTGTTGCAGTTGGTCGTAAGGATGGTGTTAAACCAGGCCAGATTGTAGGAGCAATTGCCAACGAGGGTAATATTGAATCTAAGTATATTGGTGAAATTTCAATATTTGATACTTTTACCACAGTTGATCTGCCTGAGGGAATGCCAAAGGATACTATGCATATTCTCTCAAAGGCCAGAGTCTGCGGCAGACCTTTAGAGCTTAGGGAATACACATCCGAGCCACCTCGCTCAAGAGAGGGACGTGACAGAAAATATGACCGTCAGGGACAGAATTCAGGTCGTGATTTCAGACGCTTTGAAGGTGAGGGAAAAGGCTCTCGCTCAGGAAGCCGTAAAAAACTGGATTTTGGAGGTTCCAAAAATTCCCGTCCTCAGAAAAGAGGCAATGACAGGGGATCATACAAAAGCTCCTTCTCAGGAAGACGTGAAGGCTTTTAGCAGCCGATAACTACAGGACAGATGATCTACCCATTATCTGTCTGCAGTTTTTCATACATAGCACTAACTGCCAAATCTAAGACATATCTTAGATAAGCGCTGCAAGCAAAAAGACCGGCATATGCCGGTCTTTTGCTTAAAAGCTTTGTTCGTTAGATCAATCTAACATAAAAAAACACTTGCGCAAGTGGTGAGAATGTCACATGTCAGCAGTATCAGGACAGGCGTTTGAGCTTTGCCATATAGAAGCCATCAAAGCCTGAAGATGGCATAATATGCTTATCCTCAAGAAGCTCAAATTTATCCTCATTATTATGTAAAAAGGCTTCAATCTGCTTTTCATTTTCAGATGGAAGAATAGAGCAGGTTGAGTAAACCACAATTCCACCGATCTTGGCGATCTT